>CALCWL010000024.1 GCA_937906285.1 uncultured Rhodanobacter sp.
GGCGCCACGAACAGGATCGCGCCGATGAAGCCGCAGACGATCCACATGATGCCGAGGTTGAGATGCTCGGCGCGGGCGACGTTGAAGTTGAGCCAGCCTTGCAGGAGGGTCGGGTCGACCTGTTGCGCGGCCAGGATCATGCCGTAGATCACCTGCACCACGAACAGCACCAGCATCAGCATGAAAAAGCGCAGGCTCAGGCGTTGGGTCTGGTATTCGGTCTGCATCACTGCTTCTCCAGCGTGTGGAGGTAGGCCACGATGGCGTCGACTTCTTCGGTCTTGAGCAGGGTGTCGTAGGCCGGCATCACGCCCGGCGGATAGCCGGCCACGATCTTCGCGTTCGGCTGGCGGATCGACTCGGCCAGGTAGGCGTCGTCGGCAGTGACCTTGCCGCCGTCGGCCAGGCTAACGGAGGACTCGTACAGGCCGCCCCAGCCCGGCCCTACCAGCCGCTTGTCGTCGCTGGCATGACAGGCCACGCAGCCGTAGTCCTTGACCAGTTGCGCGCCGAGCGCAGCCGGGTCGCTGGCCGCTGCCGGCGCCGCTGCGGCGGCGGTCGCGGCCTGCGCCGGCGCGACGGTGCCGTGCGCCAGTTGCAGGCGGTGGTCGAGCGTGCCGGCTTCGACCTTCGGTGGCCAGCCCTCGGTGTTCATCGCCGAGGTGTACTTGAGGTAGGCAATCAGCTGGCCGATCTCGTCCTTGCTCAGCGGCAGGTTCGGCATCAGCGTCGTGCCGCCGCCGCGACGCTGGATGCGGACCGCCGCACCGGGATATTTCTGCAGGTAGGCGTCGATCGTGTCGGTCCCGGTGTCGGCACGCTGGTTCGGGTCGAGCAGCTGGGCGCGTACCGCCGCTTCGGTCGGCCAGCCGCCGGCCGAAGGCAGGAACGCCGCCAGCCACGCCGGCCCCGCATGCCTGTACACCTCGGTGAGGTCCGGCCCCAGATAGGCGCCGTTGCCGACCATGGTGTGGCAGCCCATGCAGTTGTAGGCCTGGAACACGCGCTTGCCGTCGTTGGCCCGGTACGGGCCGAAGCTCACCGCGTCCGGCGCGGCCTGTCCGCGCGAAGGCAGGAAGGAGAACACCGACAAGGCGATGAAGATCAGCGCCATGAGGCCGAGCAGGACCAGCGCGGCGCGGCGCCGCGGCTTTTCGCAACTGCTGTCGCCCGCTCCGCAGCTCATGGCCGGCCCCCCTTGTCGTCGACGGAAGACGGCGTGGCCTGGGTGTCATGCAGGAACAGGATGCGCAGGCTGCCGATGAACAGGTAGAACACCCATACCGCCAGCACGAAGCCGACGGCGAAATAGATCCACCACGCGAGGTGCGATTCGGGCCAATACCCGAAATCGCGCCAGAACGGCCAGGACAGCCAGAACGCTGCCACGCAGGCCAGCACCGAAAGCGTCAGATCCGAAATCCGCTGCGACATGCGATTCTCCCCTGGACCGTAAGCGAGCCTTGCCGGGAAACGTCGTACACCGCGCGCCCCTCCCCCGAGGGATCCGCGTCAGTCGCGCCGACTATAGGAATGGCGGCAGGCACCGCCTCTGATCCAGGTCAAGCGAAGTGGCCTTTGCCCGTCGCGTCATCCATCGCTGCGGCGCGTGCGGCATGTCCGTGGGCGGGCGGGGTGTCGGGCGCGGCCCCGCCGCCATGCCGGCTTTCGCCGGAATGACGGTCCGGTGGGTCAGCGTTTCAGCGACCCGGCCCCGCGCCTTCCGCATCGGCGCCGGACTGCAGGATGCGCCGGCGCACGCGCTGTTCTTCCGCAGGGCCGATCAGCCCTTCGTCCAGCAGCTCCTGCAGCACTTGCAGCTGGCGCAGGCGTCGTTGCGGCAGGGTCTGCGGCGACGCGGGCGGCTGCTTCGCCGATGGCGTCGCAGCCTGTGCCGGGCGTGGCACGGGCCCCGTCTTCGCGGCGACGCAATCCAGGCGCAGGTGCAGGTCCTGCTTGAGATCGCCCAGCGTCACGCGGTGCTGCAGCGGCTCGCAGCCGGCGTGGCGCAGCGTGACCGTGCCGTAGAGCGCGGCGCGCGCATCCGGATAGTTGTTCGGATAGATGTCGCGTTCGCTGACGGTCAGTGGCGTGGTGCCGGCCAGCCCGCCGATCAGCTCGACCTCGGCCGCCGAGGGAGTCGACTCGATGCGCAGCGTGCCGACCTGCAGCGCCTGCGCGTGGACGCCGGCACCGGCGGCAAGCAGCAGCACGGCCGCGCCGGCGCGCCATCGTGATCGTCTCGGCAGGCAGTGGGCGCGCATGTCAGAACGCGGTGTCGAAGCCGAACAGGATGTAGTTCTCGCGGCTCAAGTGGCCGGTGAAGTAGGGGCCGGTCGGCTTGGTCTTGTTCTTGAAGTCGATGTTGAGCTCGACGATGCCCTTGACGTTGCGCATGAAGTAACGGGACGCGGTCAGGCTCAGGCTGTTGATGGCGATGCCTTCGTAGATGGTGTTGCTGCGCGCGAAGTCGCCGGCGCCGGCGTAGTTGTACAGCGCCGAGAAGGCCCAGCGGTCGTCGGGAATCCAGTCGAGGCCGGCGAAGCCGCCGTTCCAGCGATAGTTGCGCGTCGGATCGACGTCCAGGAAACCGCGCCAGTCGTTCCACAGGTATTGCGCGTACCAGTGCACCTGCGCGCCGATGTCGCCGGAGGCATCCACGCCGACGACGCGCTTGTCGGTGTTGCGCTGACTCTTGTCCATGGCGGCCGGGCCGGTGGCGCCGCGCTGCTTGCCGCTGGCGCCGAACAGCCCCACGCCGACCGGCCCGATGTCGGTGCCGAGGTGGGCAAAGACGGTCTTGGAGTTGTCGCTGTCGAACATCCGGTCCGGGCGCGAGTAGCCGGTGCCGTTGATCTTGAAGTTGTCGGTGATGCCGTTGCCGTTGGTGAAGCCCAGGGTGATGCCGAACGGCCCGACGTCACGGTCGAACTGCACGCCGCGGTCGTAGGTGATGCCGGCCATGCGGTAGACCATGTAGTCCTGGAACGGCAGGCGGATCTCGCGCGGGAACATCGCGTCGGACAGCGAGAACTGGCCGAGCATCATGCCGATGCCGCTGCCGAAGATGTTGGCGTGGCGGAACCAGGCGTCCTCCACCACGATCTCGCCGTTGCCGCCCTTCTCGGCCATGATCGCGTAGAAGTAGTAGGTGATGTCCTTGCTCAGCGGCGCGCTGGACAGCAGCTTGAGCAGGTACGGCGACTGGAAGTCGGTGGCCGCGGACTGGCTGGCGCCAGTGACCGGGTCGATCGCCTTGCCCTGGCGGGCCTGCACATAGGCCTGGGCGCGGATGGCCAGCGGCACGTGTTCGGGCAGCGCGAGGCGGTCGTCGCCGAGCTGGTCGGCGGTTTCCATCCAGTTCGGCAGGCGCATGTTGTTCGCGATGAACACTTCGCCGAACTTGTTGAGGCGCGGGAAGGCGGAGTGGCAGGCGGCGCAGCTGAGGTTGTAGCGGCGCGCGAACTCGGGCATCGCCGAGGCGCGTTGCGCCGGCAGCAGCGCCAGCCAGACGCCCAGCAGCAACAGCGGCGCGCTGCGCAGGATCGCGCGGAGGATCAGTCGCCGGCGGCCGGAGCGGCGGCGGGGCGGTGGCACCGGCATCGCAGCATGGACGTCACGCGCAGGAGGGGCCAGCGAGGTGATCCGCTTCATGGTGAGTCGCTCCCGAAGCCGTTGGGGCTGCCGCCTTCGCCTCCGGTCGAATCCACCGGGGCGGCGGATTCAGTCTATGGGCACCCCCGCTCGCGCGTTTGACCTCGATCAATTGCGAGGCATGTCGTCGGCTGGCCGGCCGCTCGCGTCGCGGCCACCGGGCGGCGGCGTGCGCCGGCACGCGGCGCCGGCATCAGTCGATCTTGATCGGCTCGTGCAGCCCCGGCAGCTGGCAGGCGAGGCCGCGCGCTTCGAGCACATCGCGCATCACCTGCATGCCGCGGCCGTATTCGCCGTGCACCAGCAACACCTTGCGCCGCGTCGCGTCGCCCAGCCAGGCCAGCAGCGAGGGCTGGTCGGCATGGGCGGAGAAACCGTTGATGGTCCACACCTGGGCACGCACCGGAATCTCCTCGTTGAACACGCGCACGCTGGGCGCGCCATCGATGATCCGCCGCGCCAGCGTGCCTTCCGCGGCATAGCCGACGAACACCACGCTGCAGCGCTCGCGCCACAGGTTGTGCTTGAGATGGTGGCGCACGCGGCCGCCGTTGCACATGCCCGAGCCGGCCAGGATGATCGCGCCGCCGTCGACGTTGTTGATCGCCATCGACTCGGCCGTACCGCGGGTGAAATGCAGGCCGGGCATGGCGAACGGGTCGCCGTGTTGCAGTTCGTCCAGGAATCCGTCGTCGAAGCATTCCGGGTGGCGGCGGAAGATCTCGGTGGCGGAAATCGCCATGGGCGAATCGAGGAACACCCGCACGTGCGGTGGAATCGCGCCGTCGGCGATGCCGCGATGCAGGTAGTAGAGGATTTCCTGGGTGCGCTCCAGCGCGAAGGTGGGAATCACCACGTTGCCGCGCCGGTTCACCGTGTCGCGGATGGCACGGTACATCTCGTCCACCGAATCGGGCACCGAGCGGTGCGGGCGGTCGCCGTAGGTGCTTTCCATCACCACGTAGTCGGCCGGTGGCGCGGGCGTGGGGTCGCGCAGCAGCGGGCGGCCGGGATTGCCCAGGTCGCCGGAGAACAGCATGCGGCGACGCTGCTTGCCGTCGTCCAGTTCGAGCAGAACGGAAGCCGAGCCGAGGATGTGGCCGGCGTCGAGGAAGCAGGCGCTGACGCCCTCGACGACCGGCACGGCGTCGCCGTAGCCGACATCCGGGCCGAAGAAGTCCAGCGCGTGCAGCGCGTCGTCCAGCGTGTACAGCGGCGGTGCCACCACGTCGCCGCGGCGGTTGTTGCGCTGCGCGCGGCGCGCGTCCTCTTCCTGCAGGCCGGCGGCGTCCAGCAGCACCACCCGCGCCAGTTCGCGGGTGGCGGCGGTGGTGAGGATGCGGCCGCGGAAACCCCGGCGCACCAGCAGCGGGATGCGCCCGCAATGGTCGAGGTGGGCGTGGGTGAGCAGCAGCACGTCGATGCCGGCCGGATCGAAGCCGAACGGCTCGGCGTTGGCGCGCTCGACCTCCTCGCTGCCCTGGAACATGCCGCAGTCGATCAGCACGCGGCGATCGTTGCAGGTGATCAGGTGGCACGAACCGGTGACCTGCTTGGCGGCACCGTGGCAGCTGTAGATGAGCATCGTTTCCTCGGGGGTGCGGGCGACTGGCGCAGACTCTGGCAGGACAGGCCAGCCGCCGGGTTGATCGTCGTCAAGTCGGGGCACCCGCCGAGCATGTCATGGTGGGCCTGATGCCGTCGTACGGCCCGACCCGCGGCAGGCTTGCCGGAATATGGGGGTGGCGATGATCACCGTGCCGTTCCATCACGATATCGGCGTCGTGCGGGGGTTCCTGCGCCTCTCGCGTGCGGCGGCGTGGTTGATCTGCGGGGTGGCGCTGGCCGTGCTGGCCGGCTGGTGGTGGGATTGGCCGCTGCTGACGACGATGTGGCCGGGGCAGCCGGCGATGACCGCGAACGCGGCGGTCGGCTTCGTGTTGTCCGGCGGCTCGCTGCTGCTCAGCCACCACCCGGCGCCGTCGTGGTCGAGCGTCGGTCGCTGGCTGTCGCTGGGCGTGCTGGCGCTCGGTGCGGTGACGCTGACGGAGCATCTGTGGCTGGTCGACTTGCGCATCGATCGCCTCATCGGGGCACTGTCGACGCACGATTCCGCGCGCTGGCCCGGGCGCATGGCCGAACCGGTCGCGGCGGGTTTCGTGCTGCTCGGCGGGCTGGGCTTGCTGCTGCCGGCACGACGCTGGCCGCGCGTGCGCGACGCGCTGGCCCTTGGCGTGCTGGCGATCGCGATGAGCGGGCTGGCCTCCTATGGCATCGCGCTGGCCGGCAAGAGCGCCATGTCGTTCGGACGCATGCCGCTGCACTCCACCTTGCTGTTGCTGCTGGCGACGCTCGGCTGGCTGTGCGCCGCGCCCACGCTCGGACTGACCCGCGTGGCCACCGCGGACACGCTGGGAGGCGCGCTGGCACGGCGGCTGCTGCTGCCGGCGCTGCTGCTGCCGGCGGTGTTCGCGTTCGTGTTCGAGTTGCTGCAGTCCTGGCTGGGCCTGCCCGAAACGCTGGCCTTCGTGTTCGTGGCGCTGTTCAGCGGCGGTGCCGTGGCCGGGCTGGTGTGGTGGGTGGCCAACCTGTTCGACAAGCTCGAACGCCAGCGCCGCGAGAGCATCGCGCTGCGCAACGACGCCGGCACCGACATCCTCACCGGCCTGGCCAACCGGCGCGCGCTCGACGAGGCGCTGGCCGGCCTGCTGCGCGGCCAGCGCGAGCACGACACCACGTTTTCGCTGCTTATGCTCGACCTGGATCACTTCAAGACCTTCAACGACGACTTCGGCCACCTCGCCGGCGACCAGGTGCTGCGCATCACCGGCCACCTGCTGCGCGCGGCGCTGCGCCCGGCGGACATGGCTGCGCGCTACGGCGGCGAGGAGTTCGTGCTGCTGTTGCCGGGTGCCGACATGGGCGGCGCCAGCGATGTGGCGGCGCGCCTGCTCGACGCGTTCCGCGGTTTCGCGTGGCCGCATTGCAAGGTGACGGTCAGCATCGGCGTGGCGCAGGCGGTCGCTGGCGACGCCGCGGAGGATCTGATCCGGCGCGCCGACTCCGCGCTCTACGATGCCAAGCGCGGGGGACGCGATCGAGCGGTGGCGGCGATCGCACTGCCGCAGGTGTCGCGCCCGGGGCCCTTCCCGCGCGCCGCACTGGGTCCTTAAGACCCACATAAGCCGTCCCGGTTGCAATGCCGTCCAAGGCAATCCTGCCGATACCGGAGACGCACCATGAAGCGCATCGTCATCGCACCGTTGTTCCTCGCTGCCGCCGTGCTGTCGGCGACCGCCGTCGCCGCACCCAAGTGCACCACCGCGCCGCGCGCGCAGTGGCTGACCGAAGCGGCGATGAAGCAGAAGGTCCTCGACCAGGGCTACACCATCAAGGTGTTCCAGGTCTCGGGCAACTGCTACGAGATCTATGGCAAGGACAAGGCGGGCAGGAACGTGGAGATCTACTTCGACCCCACCGATGGCCGCATCGTCAAGCAGAAGGGCGGCTGATCATCACCTGACTCGAGCGAGGACAAGTCCATGCATGCCACGGTCAAGGTCTGGGACCCGCTGGTACGGGTGTTTCACTGGTCGCTGGCGGGCTTGTTCCTCGCCAACTTTTTCACCGAGGACGGCGAGCTGGTCCACCGCGGGATCGGCTACGCCGTGCTGGCCCTGCTCGCCGTGCGTTTCGTGTGGGGCTGGGTCGGCACGCGGCACGCGCGCTTCGCCGACTGGGTGCCCGGCCCGCGCCGCGTGCGCGACTATTTGCGCGAGCGTCTGGCCGGTCGCTCGCGGAGGCAGCTGGGGCACAACCCGGCAGCCGCGGTGATGATCCTGGCGCTGCTGGTCGGCGTGCTGCTGGTCGGCGTCACCGGCTGGCTGCAGACCACCGATCGATTCTTCGGTGAGGGGTGGCTGGAGGAGCTGCACGAAGCGCTGGCCTGGGGCGTGCTGGGGCTGGTCGTGCTGCACGTGCTGGCCGCGGTGGGCGAGAGCGTGCATTACGGCGAGAACCTGGTCGCCGCGATGATCCACGGCCGCAAGCGCGCGCCA
>CALCWL010000025.1 GCA_937906285.1 uncultured Rhodanobacter sp.
CGACGGCCACCTGCTGCCCGGCGAGTTCTTCCCGCACATGCTCAAGGACGTGCCGGGGCTGGCGCGTTTCCAGGTAGTGCAGCGCCGGCTCGACCAGCTCGACCTGTCGCTGGTGCGCGGCCCCGGCTTCGACGACTCCTCGCTGGCCTACATCCGCCGCGAGCTGGCCAAGGTGGTCGGCGACAGCCTGCAGCTGAACGTCCATTTCGTCGACGACATCCCGCTCACGCCCAGCGGCAAGTGGCGCGTGTGCATCTCCGAACTGCCGGCCACGCCTGCGGCATGAACATCGTCCACGTCGTCGAGAACCTCAACCGCGGCGGGCTGGAACGCATGGTCATCGACCTGGTGACCATGCAACAGCGGCAGGGCCATCACTGCCGCGTGGTCTGCCTGTTCGAAGCCGGTGCGCTGGCCCACGAGCTGGCCGCGCAGGGCGTTCCCGTGCATGCCTGCGGCAAGCGCCGCGGGCCGGATCTGCGCGCCTTGCTGCGCCTGCGCCGCACCCTGGCGACCCCCGCCACCGACGTGCTGCACACCCACAATGCGGTGGCGCACTACCACGCCGTCTGGGCCAGTACCGGGCTGGGCATCGGCCGCGTCGTCAACACGCGCCACGGCATGGGCGCCAACCGCAATTCGCGTCGGCGCGAGGGCTTCTATCGACGCGCGCTGGCACGCACCGATGCGGTGGCGCTGGTGTGCGCGGCCGCGCGCGATGACGCCGTGCGCCGCGGCATCGTGCCGCCCGGCAAGGCCTGCGTGGTGCCGAACGGCATCCGCGTGGAGCAGTTTTCGCCCGCGTCACCCGATCATCGTGCGCGCTTGCTCGAGATGCTGGCGCTGCCGCCGCAGGCGCGGCTGATCGGCAGCGTGGGCCGGCTCAACTGGACCAAGGACCAGGCCAGCCTGATCCGCGCCTTCGCCACGGTGCGCCAACGCATGTCCGATGCGGTGCTGCTGCTGATCGGCGACGGCGAACTGCGCGCCGAGCTGGAGCAGCTCGCCGCTGCGACGGTGCCGGACGGCAGCGTGCGTTTCCTCGGCGACCGCAGCGACGTGCGCGAACTGCTGCCCGGGCTCGACCTGTTCGCGCTGTCCTCGCTCAGCGAGGGTTACTCGATGGCGCTGCTCGAAGCCTGCGCGAGCGCCTTGCCGATCGTCGCCACGGCGGTGGGCGGCAACGGCGAGATCGTGCGCGATGGCGTCAACGGCAAGCTAGTGCCGGCAGCCGATGCCGCCGCCTTGGCCGAGGCGATGATCGATGTGCTGCAAGCGCCGGAAGCGGCACGACACCTGGGGGCGCAAGGCCGCGCCTGGGTCGAGGCGGAGGGCTCGCTGGCATGCATGGCAGGGCGCTACGACGCACTTTATCGCGGCGCGCGCGACTGAGCCGGCACATGAAACTGCTGATCACCACCAACCTGTTTCCGACGCCGTGGGACCCGCTGCGCGGCGCGTTCAACCGACAGCAGTTCGAGCGCCTGGGCCAGCGCCACGAGGTGCACGTGCTGACCGCGGTGGATTTTCGCGAACGATTGGCCGGCGTGCGCGGCACGGTCGAGGTGCCCGGCCTGCGCCGCGACCACTTCACCTTCGTGTTTCCGCCGGGGCTGCGCTCGCTGCATGCGGCGTGCTGGTTCGCCTCGCTGTGGCTGCAGCACGGCCGGCGCCTGCGCGCGGAAAAGTACGACGCGATCCTGGCCAGCTGGGCCTATCCCGACGCGGTGGCTTCGGGCTGGCTGGCGCGCAGGCTGGGTCTTCCGTACGTGGTCAAGGTGCACGGCAGCGACCTCAACGTGATGGCCGAAGGGAGGTTGCGTCGGCCGCAGATCGCGGGCGCGCTGCGCCGTGCCGGCGCGGTGGTGGCGGTGAGCCAGGCGCTGGCCGGCAAGGCAGTGGCGCTGGGCGCCGACCCGGCACGGGTGCACACGATCTACAACGGTGTCGATGCGCAGCGCTTCGCGCCCGGTTCGCGCGAGGCGGCGCGGCAGCGCCTGGGCCTGGGCGTCGACCAGCCACTGCTGCTCTACGTGGGCAACCTCAAGTCGACCAAGGGTTGCCTGGATCTGCTCGAGGCGTTTCCCGCGGTGCTGGCGCAGCGGCCGCAGGCGACCCTGGTCTATGCCGGCGCCGGCGCCTGCCGCGACGAACTGCTGGCGCGAGCCGCGGCACTGGGCTGTGCCGAACGCGTGCGCCTGGTCGGCGCCCTGCCGCACGCGCAGCTCGGCGACTGGTTCCGCGCGGCCGACCTGCTGTGCCTGCCCAGCCACAACGAGGGCGTGCCGAACGTGGTGCTGGAGGCGATGTCCTGCGGTATCCCGGTGGTGGCCAGCCGGGTGGGCGGCATTCCCGAAGTGCTTCCGGAGTTCGCCGGCGTGCTGGTGCCGGTGCGCGATCCGCCCGCGCTGTCCGCCGCCTTGCTGGAAGCCACCAGCCGACCGTGGCAGGGCGAGCGCATCGTCGAGCACGCGCGAAGTTTTCGCTGGGACGACAACATCGACCGGCTGGAGCGCGTCCTGCGCGAAGTCGTCGCCCGTCCGGTTCCGTAGGAGCCGGTCAGACGTCGGCGGCTTTTGTGGCTGGCGCCTCGTCGGTTTGCGGATGGGTCGCGAACATCCGTTCGAAACCCTTCTGCAGGCCGGTGCGCGGTTCCCAGCCCAGGCCGCTGCGGGCCGCGCCGATGTCGAAGTTGGACAGCGGGCGCAGCGAGCGGACCCGGTAGCGGGTCAGCGGCACGTTGCGATGGAGCAGTTTGCCCAGCAGCTCCACGCCGCCGGCCAGCGCCATGAACATGCCGGTGGGCACGCGCAGCAGCTTCAGCTCGCCGCCGAGCTTGCCCTTCACCTTGGCCAGGTATTCACCCTGGGTGACGATCTGCGGATCGACCACGTTGAAGATCCGGCCGGTCGCGGCCGGCGCCTGCGCGGCCAGCAGCAGCGCGTCCACGACATCGTCGACGTAGACCAGCGGCAGGGTCTGCGCTGCCGGGCCGACGGCGATCCAGCGCCCGGCCAAGGCCAGCGTGCCGTTCGGGGTCACGCGCTCGGCGCCGGGCCCCACGATCTGGCCGGGGCGCACGATCACCGCCGGCAACGCGCGCTCGCGGATCGCGTCGCTGACGATCCCTTCGGCGGTCAGCTTGGTTTGCGTATACGCGCCGCGGCGCTCGGGCCAGGGCTCGAACCGCGAGTCCTCGGTGATTTTCACCGCCGGATCGCGGCCGGCATGGTCGAGCACGCTGAGCGAACTGACGTAGACCAGCTTCCCGACCGCATGCCTGACGCAGGCATCGACCACGTTGCGCGTGCCCCACACGGTGCCCGCCTCGAAGTCGCCGGGGCCGCCGCGCATCGCCGCGCCGACGTGGTAGACCACGCGCGCGCCCTGCACGGCGTGGTCGACGATCGCCGGATCGCCGAGATCGCCCACCACCACCTGGATGCCGGCACTCTGGGCGGCCGGGTCGGCGCGACGCACCAGCACGCGCACCGATTGCCCCCGCGCGCGCAACGCGGCAACCAGCGCGCGGCCGAGGAAGCCGGCGGCGCCGGTCACCAGCGCGTCGACCGGCGCCAGCGGCACGATGCGCGCGGCCAGTTCGTCGCGCCGCTCGCGGTCCGCCCGCTCGCACACCGCTTCCATCAGCTCGACATGGCGGCGGCCTTCCTCGGCGCTGATCGGCGCTGCGCTGCCCTCGTGCAGCGCACGCGCGAACGCCTGCGCGCCGTACTGGATGCCGGGCGAGGGGCGCAGCCTACCGGTGGCGAAGCGCAGCACGTTCCACGGCACGCAGACCACGTCGCGCAGCGCATTGGTGAAGGCGGTGAGCACGATGCCGATGAACTTCGGCCCGGGCAGCACGCGCTTGATCCGGCAGATCTGCAGGAAGCGATCGGCCTCGATGATGCCGCGCGTGCCCTGCACGATGATGCGGTTCTGCATTGGACGCACGTTCCACGACAGCAGCAGCCGCCCGACGCCGTCGGCGCACTGCGCGCGGGCGTCCCATTCGTCGAACTTCAGGTTGGTGCTGCGCCCGCTGGAGCGGTAGTGCACGTCCAGCTCGCCGATCGGGCCGAGGAAGGATTCGAGCACGTACAGGCCGTGCACGCCGAGGTCGCGGAACGGATACGAACCCTGCTTGACCATGCCCGGCAACGGGCCGCCCGCGTACGGCGGATAGTCCGAGCTGCGCAGCACGTCGAAGCTCAGCACCTCGCCGATGCGGCCGGCCTTCACCCAGGCCTGTGCCTGCATCACCACCGGATCGAAATGGTCGGAATGGTCGACCGACAGCTGCAGGCCCTTGTCGCGCGCCTTGGCGATCATGGCATCGCACTCGGCGACGGAGTCGGCCATCGGCTTCTCCACGAACACGTGGCAGCCCATGTCCAGCGCCTGCAGGGTCAGCGGCGCGTGGCTGGACGGCGGCGTGAGCACGTACACCGCATGCGGGTGGCGTTCGGCGAGCCGGGTGAAGTCGCCGGTGACGAACTCGATCCCGAAGCTGGTGGCCAGCGCCTGCGCGGCATTGGTATCGATGTCGCAGATGCCCACGATTTCGACGAAGTCGAGCCGGCGCAGTGCGGCGATGTGGTGGCGCGCCACGTAGCCGGCACCCACGATGGCGATGCGCAGCTTCCCTTCGATTCCCGCGTTCATCCTGTCCCCTGTCGTTTCCACTTGAGTCATGCCTGCTTGCGTGCAAGCGCCGATGATACTTCGCGCGAGACCTCGTCCACGCGGTTGTCCCAGGTTTGTCCGGCCACCGCGGCCACCCGCGCGTCGGCCGCCGCCGGCGAGTCGTTCTGCAGCGCGTGGTCCAGCGCGTGCAGGAAACCCTCGCGGTCGGGCGCGATCTCCACCCACCGCGCGAACTTGTCGATTTCCGGCTGGCTCACGCTGACCACCGGCTTGCCGGTGGCCAGGTACTCGCGCACCTTCAGCGGATTGGCGTTCGCGACCTGGCGGTTGTGCCGGTACGGGATGATCGCCACGTCGAACGCCTTGGCCCAGCGCGGCAGCTCGCGGTACGGCTGCGCGCCGACCAGGCGCACGTTGTCCAGCGCGCGCAGGCGCGACACGTCCACGGCGGCGTGGCCGACCAGCAGGAAGCTCCACTGCGGGCGCTGGCGCGCCAGCCATTCGATCAGCTCCAGGTCGATCCATTCGTGGATCGAGCCGAAGTAGCCCACCACCGGACGGGCAAGGTCCTGCGCCGCGGCCGGCACCGGCGTGGCGGGATCGCGAGCCTGGCCGAACAGGACCGTGTCGACGCCGTGGGGCGAGAAGCGGGTGACCGGGTTGATCGCGCGCTTGGCCTCCAGCAGCGCCGGCGGGGCGACGAAGACGAGGTCGGCGCGGCGGGTCAGCTCCAGGTCGCGCGTGGCGATCAGCTCGCTGTCCACGCCCGGATGCGCCGCGTAGTCGTCGATGCAGTAGTACACGCACAGGCGCTCGCCCAGCTGCTGGGCCAGGAAACCCGGGTGCGGCACCGCGAACCAGGAGATCGGCGTGACGCCGCCCAGCACGCGCATGGCGCGGCGCACCGCCCAGCGGCCGAACACGCGGTTCAGCCAGTCGACCCCCGGCACCCGCCGAAACGGCAGTTGCGGCACGGTGCAGTGCCACAGGTTGGGGCGCACCGCCACCGGCGCGCGCAGGGCCGCGCGCAGCTTGCGCCAGGCGCGGCGCAGGTCGCGGCCGCTGGCCTGCGGCGCGCGCATGCCGGGCGAGTCGACATACAGCAGCGGCGCGGCATGGGCCAGGCGTTCGGCCACGTGGTGGCTGCTGGTGCGGTTTTCCGCGTACCAGTCGTTGCCGAAATAGATCAGGCCGTATCCCTGCAGCACGCGTCTCTCCGCGGATCGCAAACGTGGGTGTGTCGGCCGGCGCCGTGCTCCTCGCGCGGCCGCCCGAAATACGGCGGACATGCGAAAATCGCTCGGCTCGGCGCCGAATGAAGATATCCTGTGCGTCGGATTCGGATGGCGGCAGCAGCCCCTGCGCACGCCATCGACGACAAGGGTGGATTATGCCTGCAAGCAAGGGTTTCTGCCGGCGCCGGCACAGCGTGCGCGGCAGCGACGGACGGTCGCCATGATCGGCTGGTTCAAGCGCACGCGCCTGTTGCGCTGCCTGCCCGACGCCGTGGTGCTCACCGCCATGCCGGCCGGTGCCGGCCGCGAGCTGTACCTGACCTTCGACGATGGCCCCGACCCGCAGCACACCCCGCCATTGCTGGACCTGCTGCGGCAGCACCAGGTACGCGCCACGTTCTTCCTGATCGGCAGCAAGGCCGAGCGCCATCCGCAGCTGGTGCGGCGCATGCTGGACGAGGGACACCGACTGGGCAACCATTCCTGGAGCCATCCGGATTTCAACCGGCTGTCGCTGGCCGCCAAGATGGACGAGATCGACCGCACCGACCGCGTGCTGCAGGCGTTCGACGGCGTGCGCCACCACGGCGTGCGCCCGCCCAGCGGCGCGTTTTCGCTGGCGCTCACGTTGCGCCTCGCGCGCCAGCGGCGGCGCCTGCTGTACTGGTCCTACGACAGTCTCGATTACCAGCGCCGGCCGCCGGCGGAACTGGTGGCGGCGATGCGCGCGCGGCCGCCGCGACCGGGCGACGTGATGCTGATGCATGACGATGGCGACTGCTGCATCGGCATGCTGGAAACGCTGCTGCCGCAGTGGCGCTCCGAGGGTTTCGAATTCCGCGCGCTGCCCACCGGAGCCGACGTGGACGCAGCGGTCGAAGGAGCGCGCGCATGATCGTCGTCTGGCTGATCCCGGGCTTGCTGGTGCTGGGCGCGATCGCCGTCACGGTGGCGATCCGCGCGCGCAACATGCAGTACTGGTTGGGCGGTTATCTGCGCCGACGGCGGCCACCACCGGTCGACGGGCCGATCCACGTGATGTTCTGCTTCGTCGACCATTTCGAGCCGGCCTGGGGCAAGGTCGACCTGGCCACCCAGCGCGCGCGCGTCGATCGCTGGTGCCGCGACTACCGCGCCCTGGCCGCGGCGCATCGCGATGCCGACGGGCGCATGCCGCAGCACACGTTCTTCTATCCCGAAGAGGAATACCTGGAAGAACACCTGGACAAGATCGCCGCGCTCTGCGCCGAGGGCTACGGCGAGATCGAGATCCACCTG
>CALCWL010000026.1 GCA_937906285.1 uncultured Rhodanobacter sp.
ATTCCCTATTCCCGATTCCCGATTCCCAGCTCCTCACAAATGCGACAATGAGCGTTTCCCACGCCATGGACCCGACATGAAGCCCGTTTCGCTGATCCAGTTCCTGATCGAGGAACGTCGCGCCGGCCACATCAACGCCGAACTTTCGCTGCTGATCGAGGTGGTCGCGCGTGCCTGCAAGCGCATCGCGGTGGCCACCAGCAAGGGCGCGCTGGGCGGCGTGCTGGGCGCAGCCGGCACCGACAACGTGCAGGGCGAGGCGCAGAAGAAGCTGGACGTGATCTCCAACGAGATCCTGCTGGAAGCCAACGCCTGGGGCGGCCACCTCGCCGCCTGCGCCTCGGAGGAGATGGAAGACCCGCAGCAGATTCCCGACGGCTACCCGAAGGGCCAGCACCTGCTGCTGTTCGACCCGCTGGACGGCTCCTCCAACATCGACGTGAACATCTCCGTCGGCACGATCTTCTCGGTGCTGCGCTGCCCGGATGGCGTGACCGAGCCCAAGGCCGCGCACTTCCTGCAGCCGGGTACCACCCAGCTGGCCGCCGGCTACGTGGTGTACGGCCCGGCCACCGTACTGGTGCTGACCTTCGGCCACGGCACCCACGAGTTCACGCTCGATCGCGAGGTGGGCAGTTTCATCCTCAGCCGCCGTGCCATCCGCATCCCGGAACAGGCCACCGAGTTCGCCATCAACATGTCCAACCAGCGCCACTGGCAGGCGCCGATGCAGCGTTACATCGGCGAACTGCTGGCCGGCAAGACCGGGCCGCGCGGCAAGGATTTCAACATGCGCTGGGTGGCCTCGATGGTGGCCGACGTGCACCGCATCGTGACTCGCGGCGGCGTGTTCTATTACCCGCTGGATGCGAAGATCGAGAAGCAGGGCGGCAAGCTGCGCATCATGTACGAAGCCAACCCCATGGCCTTCATCATCGAGCAGGCCGGCGGCGCGGCCACCACCGGCCGCCAGCGCATCATGGAGGTGCAGCCCACCGGCCTGCACCAGCGCGTGCCGGTATTCCTCGGCTCGAAGGAAGAAGTGGAGCTGGCCACGCGCTACCACCTGGAAGCCGACAGCAGGGAATAGGGAATGGGGAATGGGGAATCGTAGGAGCCCGCTCGCGGGCGATGCCTTGAAAGCCGGGATTCGGGATTTGCAAAGGCAAGAGCATCGCCCGCGAGCGGGCTCCTGCGGTAAGTGCGCCATGTCCTCCCGCACTTGGCGCACGCCGCACCGGGTTGTAGGTTCGACGGATTCCCCCGGCCGGAACCGCTCATGCCCAGGCGCGCACACCTGATCGTTCCTCTTTCGCTGCTGTGCCTGGCGCTGGCGCCGCATGCCTTCGCCGATGCGCCCGCGGTGGACCCGCGCATCGAGCAGGTTTTGACCGAACTGGGCAAGGCGCAGTCGATCCGGGCCACCGCGATCTCGCCGGACGGGCGTCAGCTGGCCTGGGTGATCCAGCGTGACGGCAAGCCTTCGATCGAGGTGGCGAACGCCGACGGCAGCCATGCGCACCGCGTGAGCGCGGCGGCCACGCCGGGCCGCTGCGCCGAATCCGGCATCGCCTGGGCGCCCGACTCGCGCCACCTCGCCTTCGTCTCCAATTGCCACGTCGACCTGACCAGCACCAGGGTGATGCAGAACGACATCTACCTGGCCGATACCCGCGGCAACGCCGCGCCGGCGCGGCTGGCCGCGCTGAAGGGCTACGTGCGCGCGCTGCAGTGGACCGACGACGGCAAGTCGCTCGGCTTCCTCTATGTGGCCGGCGCCACCCGCCATGCCAGCGCGGTGGCCGCGGCCAAGCGCCCCGCGGGCGAGATCGGCGTCAGTGGCGTCGAGGTGCAGCGCGTGGCCAGCCTCGACGTGGCCAGCGGCGCGCTGCACGAGCTGACTCCCGCCGGCATGTACGCGTACGAGTTCGACTGGTCGCCGGACGGCTCGCGCATCGCCTATACGGCAGCCAAGCCGCCGGGCGACAACAACTGGTGGATCGCCAAACTCTACGTGCAACCCGCCCGGGCCGACGCGAACGCGGCCGTGCTGGTCGATCCGGCCGACGCCGCCAGCGGTTCGCTGCACGGCCTGCAGATCGCGCTGCCGCGCTGGTCGCCGGACGCCACGCGGATCGCCTTCATCGGGGGTCTGATGAGCGACCAGGGCGCCACCGGCGGCGACATCTACGCGGTGCCCTCTACCGGCGGTGCGCTGGTCGATCTCACGCCCGGCATCAAGGTCACGCCGAGCTGGCTGCACTGGACCTCGCCCGGGTCGATGCTGGTCAGCCAGATCGGCAACGGCCAGAGCCAGCTCGCCGATTACGCGGTGGCGGCCACGGCCGCGCAGCAGCGCCGCGTGCGTTTCACCGTGCCGGCCAGCATCGGCGACGGCAGCGCCGCGATGGCGATGTCGCTGTCCGCCGACCTCGAGCACGTCGCCTTCCTGCAAAGCTCGTACGCCCGCGCCAGCGAAGTGCATGCCGGCGCGCTGGGCCACACGCCGCCGCCCGCGGTGACCTCGTTCAACGCCGGGCTCAAGCCCAGCTGGGGCAAGGCCGAGTCGGTGGAATGGAACAACGAGGGCTTCCACGTGCAGGGCTGGCTGCTGTATCCGGCCCACTACGATCCGCACAAGAGCTACCCGATGGTGGTGGTCGTGCACGGCGGCCCGGCCAGCGCGGTGATCCCGCGCTGGCCGGGCGTGGGCTACGGTGCCGCGCCGCTGTCCGCGCTGGGCTATTTCGTGTTCCAGCCGAACCCGCGCGGCAGTTTCGGCCAGGGCGAGCAGTACGTGCAGGCCAACCGCAAGGACTTCGGCTACGGCGACCTGCGCGACATCCTCGCCGGCGTCGACGCGGTGGAGAAGAAAGTCCCGGTCGACGACAACCGGCTCGGCCTCACCGGCTGGAGCTACGGCGGCTTCATGAGCATGTTCGCGCCGACCCAGACCCAGCGCTTCCGCGCCGTGGTGGCCGGCGCCGGCATCTCCAACTGGCAGAGCTATTACGGCCAGAACCTGATCGACCAGTGGATGCCGCCGTTCTTCGGCGCCAGCGTCTACGACGATCCGGCGGTGTACGCGAAGAGCTCGGCGATCAACTTCGTCAAGCAGGTGAAGACGCCGATGCTGATCGTGGTCGGCGACCGCGACGCCGAATGCCCGGCGCCGCAATCGTTCGAGATGTGGCACGCGCTGCGCGCGCAGGGTGTGCCGACCTCGCTGGTGGTGTACCCCGACGAGGGCCACCACTTCGTCGACCCCGCCCACCAGCGTGACGTGTTGCAGCGGGCGCTGGAGTGGTTCGGGAAATACCTGCCGGCCGCGGACTGAGTCCGCCGAGCTTCCCGCTCGTCATTCGGTGCGCGCCCCGCGCGTCACGACTCCGGCGGGTCGCGCCGGCGCGTGTGCGTCACCGCGCCGATGATGCCGGCGCCGAGCAGCACCACGGCACCGGCCACGATCCACTGGGTGGGCACGTGCAGCAGGTAGGCGACATACACCAGCCCGCCGATCACCACGAGCATGCCGATCAGGTAAAGCGCGAATGAGGACATGGCGGTCTCCGTCGGGACGACGCCTTGCGCCGGCGACGCCCATTGGACAGGCGCGACGATCAGCGCCCCGTGAAGTGCGCCGCCCCGGCACCCGGACGCATTGACGCGCCCTTGCCGTCGCGCGCCCCATGCTGGGCGCATGGCAGCGGAGGCAAGCGTGAGCGAATCGATCAGCCCGTCGCGGTATGCCCGGATCGGCGCCTTCCTGCTGCGCTATCGCAAGGCCGGGTTGTTCAACGGGCTGGAACTGGACCTGCAGGAGGCCGCATTGGCGCAGGACGCCCGGCCGGTGGCGCCGGGCCAGCCGGAGCAGTTCGTCGACGAGCTGGAGGCGCTCGGGCCCACCTTCATCAAGGTTGGCCAGGCACTGTCGACCCGGCCGGACATGGTGCCGCCGGCCTACCTCGATGCGCTGGAGCGGATGCAGGACAACGTGGTGCCGGTGCCGGGGGCCGAGATCAAGGCCGTGGTGGAGGCCGAGCTCGGTGCGCGCATCGGCGTGCTGTTCGGCAGCTTCGACGACGAGCCGCTGGCCGCCGGCTCGATGGCCCAGGTGCACGCCGCCACCCTGCGCGATGGCCGCGAGGTGGTGGTCAAGGTGCAGCGGCCGCACATCGCGCAGACCCTGCGCGACGACCTGGCGATCCTGGAAAAGCTCGCCGGCGCCGCCGACCACCTCACCGAGATGGGGCGCCGCTATGGCTTTTCCGACTGGGTGCGGGAGCTGCGCCACAGCCTGGCCAACGAGGTCAATTTCGCGCTGGAGGCGGACAACCTGCGCCGCTTCGCCGCCAACCTGCGCGGCTACCGCCACCTCTACGTGCCGCAGCCGCTGGACGATTTCACCACCGCGCGCGTGCTGACGATGGACCGCGTGCGCGGCATCAAGGTCACCCACGTGCCGCCGGTGCGGCGGCTGGAACATCCGCTGCAGGAGCAGGCCCAGGAGCTGCTGCGCGCCTACCTCGACCAGGTGTTCGTGCATGGCCTGGTCCACGCCGACCCGCACCCGGGCAACGTGCTGCTGATGGACGACCAGCGCCTGGCGCTGTTCGACCTCGGCATGGTGGCGCGGCTGCCGCCGCATACCCGCCACCACCTGCTCAAGCTGATGCTCGGCGCGATCAGCGGCAACAGCGAACAGGTCGGCGAGATCAGCGAGACGCTGGGCACCGCGCTGCAGGATTTCAGCCACAGCCACTACCGGCGCTGCGTCGACCAGCTGGTGTCGGGTTATGCCGGACTGCAGGGCGCCAGTCGCCAGTTCTCCGAAGGCCGGCTGATCCTCGAACTGACCCGGCTCGGCGCTGCCTGCGGCCTGCGCCCGCCGCCGGAACTGACCATCCTGGGCAAGACCCTGCTCAACCTCGAAGCGGTCACCACTGCGCTGGACCCGGCGCTGGACACCCGCGCCGTGGTCGAGCGGCACCTGCAGCAGATGCTGCGGCGGCAGGCGCTCGGTTCGCTGTCGCCGGCCAACCTGGCCAGCGAATGGCTGGACCTGCAGGAACTGGCCCGGCGCACGCCGCAGCACATGGGCGCGATCCTGCGCACACTGGCCGAGAACCGCCTGCGGGTGCGCATCGACGGGCTGGAAGAGTCGCGCATGATGGAAAGCCTGCAGAAGATCGCCAACCGCATCGCCACCGGCGTGATCATCGCCGCGCTGGTGATCGGCGCGGCGCTCACCGCGCGCATTGGAGGTGGCGCCAGCCTGTTCGGACTGCCGATATTGTCCGCGCTGTTCATCATCGTCGCGGGCGTCCTCGGCGCCGGCCTGATCCTCAGCGCGATTCGCCGCGACCGCAAGGTCGACCGCGCGGCGAATCGCGCACCGGATTGACTGGGGCGACCAACTCGTTCGCCCAATCCCCGCATGAGCCATGCGGTCAGAACAGTTCGCCCTGCGGCGACGCCTGGCGCGGCGGCACGAAGCGCGAGGTGTCGAGGCCAAGCTCGCGCACGCGGTGGAAACCGTGCTTGCGGCAGGCGAGCTCGAAGCGCTTGCGCAGGAGGTCGGCGAATACGCCTGAGCCGTGCATGCGGGTGGCGAAATTGCTGTCGTAGTCGCGGCCGCCGTTCATCTGCTGCAGCAGGCTCATCACGTGGTCGGCGCGCTGCGGCGCGTGCAGGGCCAGCCACTCGCGGAACAACGCCTTCAGCTCGTGGGGCAGGCGCAGCGTGGTGTAGCCGGCACTGCGGGCGCCGGCAGCAAAGGCCTGCGCCAGCACCGCTTCCATGTCCTTGTCGTTGAGCGCGGGGATGATCGGCGCCACCAGCACGCCCACCGGCACGCCGGCGTCGGCCAGCGTGCGGATCGCCTGGATGCGCCGGTGCGGCGCGCTGGCGCGCGGTTCGAGTTTCGCGGCGAGGCGGTTGTCCAGCGAGTTCACCGAAACGAGGACCTGGACCAGCCCTTCGCGCGCCATCGGCGCCAGCAGGTCGAGGTCGCGCTCGACCAGCGCGTTCTTGGTGACGAGGGTGCACGGGTGATGGCATTCGGCCAGCAGCTGCAGCGCGGCGCGGGTCAGCCGCCAGCGCTTCTCGATCGGCTGGTACGGATCGGTGTTGCTGCCGATGTTGATCGGGCTGACCTTGTAGTTGGGCTTGGCCAGCTCCGCACGCAGTACCTCGGCGAGGTTGCCCTTGGCGCGGATCTTCGTCTCGAAGTCGAGTCCGGGCGACAGGTTGAGGTAGCTGTGCGAGGGCCGCGCGAAGCAGTAGATGCAGCCATGCTCGCAGCCGCGGTACGGATTGATCGCCTGGCTGAAGGCGATGTCGGGCGAGTCGTTGCGGGAAATCACGCTCTTCGCGCGCTCTTCGGTGACGCAGGTGGGCGGCCGGGGGGCGGCCTCGTCGAGCAGCGCGCTTTGCCAGCCGTCGTCCTCCGCATGGTGGCGGATGCTCTCGAAGCGGCCTTCGGGATTGCTGGCGGCGCCGCGGCCCTTGATCGCCAGGGCCGGCGCGGCGGCCTCCGGCGGCAGTGGTGGCGTGAGGTCGTCCATCGCGACAGTCTGCCGCGGCGAGGTCTCAGCCGTCGCGACATCCGGCCCTCACGGCGGCTGCACGTGCGGCCACGGACGCTAGCCCGGCGCCATTCCCCCACCACCGAAGGAGTTCGCCATGACCGCCACCGGCTTGATCGTCCTGCTCATCATCGGCGCCATCGCCGGCTGGCTGGCCGGCGTGATCGTGCGCGGCTTCGGCTTCGGCCTGCTCGGCAACATCGTGGTCGGCATCGTCGGCGCCCTGCTCGCCGGCTGGCTGTTGCCGGCGCTGGGCGTGAGCTTCAGCCTGGGCAACCCGATCGTCACCAGCATTGTCTACGCGCTGATCGGCGCGGTGGTGCTGCTGGTGATCATCGGCCTGATCAGGCGCGCGTAGGCGCCCGGAAAAAAGGCGCCGCGGGAGAACCGCGGCGCCCGCTTGTCGTGACGGATGTCGCTCAGGCGCGAATGTCCACGTCCTTGGTCTCGGCCACGAAGAAGAAGCCGATCACGAAGGTCATGGCCGCGATGATCACCGGATACCACAGGCCCGAGTAGATGTTGCCGGTGAGCGCCACGATGCCGAACGATACCGAGGGCAGGAAG
>CALCWL010000027.1 GCA_937906285.1 uncultured Rhodanobacter sp.
TGCCGCCGACCCAGGTCTGCAGCACCTTGGTGTTCCAGAGCTTGCTGGCCGGGTCCTTGAAGACGTCGTGGTCGACCAGGATGAAGTCGGCCCACTTGCCGGGCTCCAGCGTGCCGATGCGGTTCTCTGCATGCTCGGCATACGCCGCATCGAGGGTGAAGGCGCGCAGGGCCTGGGTCAGGCTCAAGTCCTGCTGCGGATACCAGCCGCCGGGCGGTTGTCCCTGGTGGTCTTCGCGGGTGACGGCCGAGTACAGGCCATAGAACGGATTGGGCGATTCCACCGGGAAATCCGAGCCGGCAGCGATCACCGTGCCCTGTTTCAGGAAGCGCTGCCACGCGTAAGCACCCTTGATGCGTTCGTGGCCCACGCGATCCTCGGCCATGTTCATGTCGGAGGTGGCATGGGTGGGCTGCATCGAGGCGATCAGCTGCAGCGGCACGAAGCGCGGGATGTCCTCCAGCGAGACGATCTGCGCGTGCTCGACGCGGTTGCGCAAAGCCTTGGCTTGCGGGTGGCTGCGGTAGGCCGCGGCGAAGCTGTCCAGCACTTCGCGGTTGGCGCGGTCGCCGATCGCGTGGATGCCGACCTGGTAGCCCTTGGCGAACGCCTTGTCGATCTTGGCCGTCATGGTGGCCGGCGACATGAACAGCAGGCCGCTGTTGTGCGGGTCGTCGGAGTAGGGCTTGAGCATCGCGGCGCCGCGGCTGCCCAGCGCGCCGTCGGCGAACAGCTTGACCGCGCGCACGGTGAGGAAGTCGTCGCCGTAGCCGATCAGCGGGCCGTCCTTGCTGATGACGTCGAAGGACTCGCCGGTATCGCGGATCATCGCGTAGATGCGCGCGGTCAGCTTGTGCGCGTTGGCGTACTGCCGGTAGAGCCGGTAGTTGTCCAGATCGATGCCGGCATCGCTGACGCCGGTTAGGCCGACGCGGGCCATCTCGGCCAGCGCCGTGTCCAGCGCGGCGGCCTTTTCCGCTGCGGTCAGCGCCGGCACGTGGGTGTCGACCAGCTCGGTGGCGCCATCGACGAACACGCCGGCCGGGTTGCCCTGCGCGTCGCGTTCGATGCGCCCGCCGGCTGGATCGGCGGTGGCGCGGGTGACGCCGGCGAGCTTGATCGCCGCGCTGTTGGCCCATGCCGCATGGCCGTCGACGCGGCTCAACCAGACCGGCCGGTCGGCGACCGCGGCATCCAGTTCGGTGGCGGTGGGGAAGCGGCCGAGCTTCCAGATCACCTGGTTCCAGCCGCCGCCGCGGATCCATTTCGCCTGCGGATGTGCCTGCGCGTATGCCTTCACCTTGGCCAGCGCTTCGTCCAGTGAGCGGGTCTCGCTGAGGTCGACGCTGTTGCGCGCGTAGCCCAGTTCCAGCACGTGGCCGTGGGCGTCGATCAGCCCGGGCAGCAGGGTCTGGCCGTGGCCGTCGACTACGCGGGCGCCATCGGCGCGTGGCTGCAGTTCGGCCGTGCTGCCGGTGGCCACCACCTTGCCGTCATCGACCAGCAGCGCCTGGAACTGCTGCAACTTGCCCTGGCTGTCCAGCGTGTAGCCATTGACGTTGCTGACCAGCAGGTCGGCGGCGTGGCCCTGCGGGGCGCTCGCCAACAACACGGCGAACAGGAGCATGCGCGGGAACGGAGTCATGCGGGGATTCCGGCAGTCGGGTGCGCCAGTGTGTCAATGCCGGCCGGCAATTTCCAGCGGCGGCGGGCGCAGTCGAACCGCGGTGCTACGCTGGCGCGACGGCCGTGGTTCGCACATGGATACGAAGATGACGCAATTGAGTGGTGCCTTGCAGGATCTGAACGACCTGTACTTCTTTGCGGCGGTGGTCGAGCACGGTGGCTTCTCCGCCGCCGGCCGCGCACTGGGCGTACCCAAGTCGCGCCTGAGCAAGCGGGTGGCCCAGCTGGAGGAGCGCCTGGGCGTGCGCCTGCTGCAGCGAACCACCCGCCGGTTCGTGGTCACCGAAGTCGGCGAGCGCTTCTACACGCATTGCCGCGCGGTGCTGGAAGAGGCCCGGGCGGCCCAGGACGCGGTGGACGAGTTGCGCGCCGAGCCCCGCGGTGTCGTGCGCCTGAGCTGCCCGGTCTCGCTGGCGCAGACCGTGCTGGCGTATCTGCTGCCGGATTTCCTGGCGATGTACCCGAAGGTGCAGGTGCGTCTGCTGGCGAACGATCG
>CALCWL010000028.1 GCA_937906285.1 uncultured Rhodanobacter sp.
TGCAGATACGCCAGCACCGAATGGCGAATCTCGTCGTCATCGCTTGCCGGGGACCCGCTAGTCGAGGGCTTGGTCATGGCGACATCCCGCATCTGCGTCGACCGTGGCAACGAGCGTGCCAGCGCCCGCTGGCGGCGAAACGGCATGGCGCCGGGCCCAGGCCCCGTCGGCGGCGGTGCGACCGGGTCAGGACTGACCCGGCCCCGAGGCGCAGCGCGAACGATTGCACCCGGTCTACCGCGTTGCTTCTGCCGCGACGCTTGCCACGGGGCGGACACGGCGCGGGCTTCGGTCTGGCGCGGAGGGCGGCCACGGCGAGTTCAATGCGCGGTGCCGAAACCGGCGAAGTATTTCTTGAACGCGCCGATCTCCATCGCGAACACGCCATCGGTGGTCTTCAGGGTGACCGGCCGCCACCAGCTCACGTCGTACATGGAGATGGTGGCGTCCAGCACGCTGGCGGTAGCCTCGGTGTTGCCCCAGGGATTGCGCAGCACGATCCAGCGCCGGCACTGGCGATAGGCCCAGCCGAGCACGGTGTAGCAGTGCGAGCCCACCACGTGGGCGCTGGCGTAGTCGACATGGTCGGGGGCGGCGTCGCCGGAGGAATACGTCCACGCGGTCATCGGGTTGAAGGTGCGATACGACAGGCAGTTCGAGCGCAGCAGTTGCCACAGCTCGTCGACGCTGTGATCGGCGGTGTTGTAGTAGTGCCGCGTGCCGCCGTTGAGCTGGGCAGTTGCCCACACGCAATCGCCCCAGGCGGTCTGGGTGATGTCGGGCATGTCGGTGCTGGTGCCGGTCTTGAGCTTGGCATAGGCCTTCTCGTAGATGGCAGGCCAGCTCTCGCCGCTTTCGCTGGAGCGGCAGTAGATCGGGTAGCCGCTGGCGGTCAGCGGCACCGCTTCGGATACCTGGATCGCGCGGTCCAGCGTGCCGCCGGAGTCCGGCGTGCAGAAACTGATCTGGTCGTTGAACTGCGCCTGGCTCGGCCCGGTGGCGCGAGTCTGGTGCGCCAGCCGGAACGGCGTGGCCCAGGCGACCGCCGACAACGCCGCGATGTAATAGCAGTTGGCCACGGCCCCCTGCACCGGATCGAAGAACTCGGCGGTCTCGTTGAAGAAGTCGCCCGACGCGGCCCAGTGCGCGCCCGGCGGTGTCCAGCCGGCGGCAACCACCTGCTTGACGAGGTTGGTGTCGACGGTGATCGCTCGCACCACGTCGGCGGACAACGCGTTGCCCAGTTGCAAGTCGCGCAGCGCCGGCGGCAATCGCAGCACCAGCTGCAGCCGCGTGAAGCGCGACAGGTCGGCGCACAGGATCGGCCAGTCCAGGAGGGATTTCAGCACACCCGTCCTGGCCAGCTCGGCCAGCGTGGCGTGCAGATCGATGCTTTCCAGACCGCCGCCGGCGGCGTCGTCGCCTTCCCGGCGCGGTTGCAGGTCGAGCAGCGGCGAGCGCTGCGGCACCAGCTTGAGGTTCGCGTCCAGCGCCATGCCGACGTAGAGCGGTCCGCCGAACTTGGGATCGAACAACTCCTCGTACGGCGTGGCCAGCACCTGTTCCAGTACGCGGTGCGGATCGGGCAGTTCGTTCCACGGAATCGGCTGGCCCGCGACCAGTTCGGCCAGCGCGTACGGGTTGATCACCGCGCAGTTCTGCCCTTGTCCGCCGGTGGCCGCGGCCGTGTGTGCGCGGGCCGATGCCGGCCGCGCGGCGGACCGGCTGGAGGCCGTTTTCGACTTGCTGGTTTTCGACGTTGCCATCTCGTTCTCCCTGGCCAGGTGGCGCGCCGTGGGCGACCGGAGGGCCACGATCGCGACGCGGGACCGGCTCGGCGGGATTCGTCACGCCCCGCGGCGTCAGTCCATTGCTGGACTGGCAACAGGCATGCCATGAAACAGGGGAGCGGAAATGGCGCGACGGCTGGGTGCGAACGATCCCACGGCTCGATGCCGGGGCAGCCCTGACCCGTTCCACGCACGCCATGGGTAACGGCGCACCCGCGGCTGCGGTGGGCTCAGGAATTCACTGGCGCGTGCGGAAGGCCTTGATGCCGATGCCGTGCTTGACCAGCAGCTTGCCGAGCTGGCGACGCTCGGTGCCGGACAGCCGCGCGGCGGCGCTGATGTTGCCGCTGGCACGTTGCATCAGCTGCACCAGGTAGTCGTGCTCGAACTGGTGGATCGCACGGGTCTTGGCCACGCGAAAGCCGAGCTCCGGTTCGTTCGCCCGCCGCCGCGGCTGCGGTCGCGGACCGATGAAGGCCGGATCGGCCGCGGCCAGCGCGGTCAGGCCGACGATGGCGTCGTCGCTGCACATGTAGGCACGCAGCGCGACGTTGTCCAGCTCGCGCACGTTGCCCGGCCAGGCATGGGCCTGCAGCGCCGCCACCGCCGGCTCGCTCCAGTGCTTGAAGGGGCCGTGCAGACGAATCGCCACCGCGTGCAGGAAATGCTGCGCCAACAGGGCCACGTCTCCCTCGCGCTCGCGCAGCGGCGGCAACTGCAGGTACAGCGCATTGAGCCGGTATTGCAGATCCTGCCGGAAGCGGCCAGCTTCCACCTGCCGCGCCAGGCAGCTGTTGGTGGCGGCGATGATGCGCGCATCCGAAGTGCGCATGGCGCCGCCGCCGACCGGGCGGTATTCACTGTCCTGCAGGAAGCGCAGCAAGGTCACCTGGCCCTTGGCCGAGAGCGCATCGACCTCATCCAGGAACAGGGTGCCGCCGCGCGCATGGTCGACCAGGCCGGGCTGGGCCACCTTGGCGTCGGTGAAGGCGCCGCGGCCATGGCCGAACAGTTCGCTCTCGATCAGGCTGTCGGGAATGGCGCCGCAATTGACCGGCACGAAGGGAAAATCCCGGCGCGCGCTGGCGTAGTGGATTTCGCGTGCGGCGACTTCCTTGCCGGTGCCGGTTTCGCCCTCGATCAGCACCTGCACGTCGCAGGCGGCAAAGCGCTGCAACTGCGCCCGCACCGCGACGATTGCCTGGGATTGGCCGATCATGATCGGCATCATCAGCTCCCGAAGTCGACCTCAAGAAAACCCCGCCGCGCCGTGGCCGGCGTGCACAGGAATCCCCCTGGCTTCCTTCCCCATCCAGCCTGGTGCCGCCGGATCGGAGCAACGGTCGCAGTATGCGCAGCCGGCGGCTGTAGTTCAAGAACGCATCAGCGACGACTTGAAGGAGGCTGGGAGTGTAGGCGACAACCTACAGCGCCTTGATATACGAGGTTTCGCAAGTACATGCGGCAACCCGTCACGGAGTCCGATTCGGCGATCGCCGGGGTGCTGGCGTATCCTTGCGGGTCGACCGCCGCGCTTGGCAGCCCCGATGCACAGCCGCGGCCACGACCTCCTGCAACCCGACGGCCGGCGCCGCGCGCGCTGCCGATCAATCCGGACGAGAACCCCCTGATGGTGGCCATGGCAACCGAGCACGTGATCGACGTGCAGCATTGGAACGACACGCTGTTCAGCTTCCGCACCACCCGCGACCCCGGCTTCCGCTTCGACAGCGGCCAGTTCGTGATGATCGGCCTGGAGGCGGAGACCCGCCCGCTGATGCGCGCCTATTCCATCGCCAGCGCCAGCTGGGAGGAGCACCTGGAGTTCTTCTCGATTAAGGTGGCCAATGGCCCGCTGACCTCGCGCCTGCAGCACCTGCAGCCCGGTGACCCGCTGATCGTCACGCGCAAGCCCACCGGCACCCTGGTGCTGAACGACCTCAAGCCCGGCCGCCACCTGTACCTGCTCGGCACCGGCACCGGCCTGGCGCCGTTCCTCAGCATCATCCGCGACCCGCACACCTACGAGCGCTTCGACCG
>CALCWL010000029.1 GCA_937906285.1 uncultured Rhodanobacter sp.
GATCTCGCCGATGTCGCTGCGCAGGTAGTCGCGCAGGGCGCGGATGAACAGCTTCGATTCCTGGTAGATCAGGAACGGTGCCTTCTGCTTGCCGGCCGCCTCGGAGATCGACTTCCACAGCGTCAGCAGGTAGTCCAGGTCCCACTGCAGTTCTTCGGCGTCGCGGCCCAGGCCGGCGGTGCGCACGATCAGGCCGACGTCATCCGGCACGGTGACGTGGTCCAGTGCCTCCTTCAGCGCCTGCCGGTCCTCGCCCTCGATCCGGCGCGACACGCCGCCGGCTTTCGGGTTGTTCGGCATCAGCACCATGTAGCGGCCGGCCAGGCTGATGAAGGTGGTCAGCGCGGCGCCCTTGTTGCCGCGCTCCTCCTTTTCCACCTGCACGACCACTTCCTGGCCTTCCTTGACCAGCTCGCGGATGCTCGACTTGTGGTGGTCCAGTCCCGGCGTGAAGTACTCGCGGGAGATTTCCTTCAGCGGCAGGAAGCCGTGGCGCTCGGCGCCGTACTCGACGAAGCAGGCCTCGAGCGAAGCCTCGACCCGGGTGATTCGGCCCTTGTAGATATTGGACTTTTTCTGCTCCCGCGAAGGGATTTCGATGTCCAGGTCGTACAGGTTCTGGCCATCGACAATGGCCACGCGCAACTCTTCACGCTGAGTCGCGTTGATCAACATGCGTTTCATGGTGGTAGTCCTCGGCTTGGCCGCGCGTCGCGAGCCACGGTGGCGCCTGGAATGGCGGCCTGCCGGGAATCGCGCCGCAGCGGTTAAGCGGCAAAAAAACGGCACCGTTGCCGGTGTCGGGGATGATTCGGTCAGCTGCGCCTGCTGTCGCAATGCCGTATGGCAACGGACAAACACCAGCCCAAACCGTTACGATGAAAGGGAGTCGCGACCGGTCACCCAAGGGCAACCGGCGCAATCCTCGCCGACGTCACGGGCGGGCACTCCACCCGATCCAGGCAACAGACGGATGGAAACCAGCGCCCGGCGAGTATCCTATCTAAGCAGGTTTTTTTCAATGCAGACGGCAACTTCCCGGGACGCACCTCACGGTGTACGTCAAGTCGAGATCGGCCCGGAACGCGATGGGCAGCGCATCGACAACGCCCTGGTGACCCTGCTCAAGGGCGTACCCAAGAGCATGATTTACCGACTGTTGCGTACCGGGCAGGTGCGCGTGAACGGGAAACGGGCCAAACCCGATACGCGTCTCGCCAACGGTGATACGCTGCGTATCCCGCCGGTGCGGATGGCTGACAAGGTCGAGGGTCGGGGGCCGGCCGAGGGGCAGGTGGCCGAGGTCGCCGAGGCGGTGATTTTCGAGGACAAGCACTTCCTGGTCATCGACAAGCCGGCCGGCGTGGCCAGCCACGGTGGCAGCGGCATCAGCCATGGGGCGATCGAGCTGCTGCGCGCGGCGCGTCCACAGGAACATCTGGAGCTGGTGCACCGGCTCGACCGCGATACCAGCGGCGTGCTGGTATTTGCCCGCACCCGGACAGGGCTGACCGGACTGCAGGCGGCGATCCGGGCCGGCGAGGTCACCAAGCAGTATCTCTGCCTGATGCTGGGACACCCGGCCAAGGCCAGGTTCGATGTCAATGCGCCGCTGCTGAAGTCGATCATGCAAGGCGGCGAGCGCATGGTGCGGGTGGCCGAGAGCGGCAAGCCGTCGCTGACCTTCTTCCGCGAAATGGAGCAGTACCCCAGCGCGCGGCTGATGCAGGCCACCCTGGGGACCGGCCGCACCCACCAGATTCGCGTGCATGCGGCGCACATCGGTCATCCGCTGGCTGGCGATCCGAAATACGGCGACCGCGAGATGAACAAGCGCTACCGCGAGATGGGGTTGCACCGGATGTTTCTGCATGCCGCCCATCTGAGTTTCGACCTCGATGGACGCGCCTACAGTTTTTCGGCGCCGTTGCCGGCGGACCTGAAGGACTTTCTCGACACGCTGGCCGTCAAGGGCAAGCGCCTGATCTATACCCGCGAGAAGTCGCGCACCGACTTCTGATCAGCGTGCCAGCAGGGCTTCAACCCGGGCCGCGCAGATGAAGTCGTTCATCGACAGCCCGCCCACGTCGTGGGTCGACCACAGCAACTGGCAGTGGCCGTAGCCCGCCTCGATGTCCGGGTGGTGATCCTCGTGGTTGGCCATGAAACCCACGGCATTGATGAAACCCAGGGTGCGGTGGAAGTCGTCGAACTTGAAATCCTTGACGATGGCCTTGCCGCCCTCGCGCAGTTGCCAGCCCGGCAGCGCGCGCAGGAACTTGGCGGTTTCTTCGGCCGCGAGCGCGTCTTGCTTGCCCTTGCGCGGCTGGCAGTGCTGGTTCGACAGGTCGATGGCGTTCATCACAAGGCTCCATGCAGGCTTGAAGAGAGAAGGGAAGGGTCGAAGCTGGCACGCGAAAAGTCAAAACGCGTGACGATGCCGGCCATCAGACTCGAAACTGGACTAAAATGGTTCTGATTCGCCGGTGAGGGCTTCCCGCCCCCGGCCCATGAGCAGCGGAGCCAGGCATGATCGACATTTCCCCGCGGGCACAGCAGCACTTCCTGCGCCTGCTTGACCAGCAAGGCATCGACGGACTGGGCATCCGCCTGCGGGTCACGGCGCCGGGCACGCCGGCGGCCAATTGCGAACTGGAGTTCTGCGAACCTGCCGACCTGGCGGGCGGCGAATGGACCATCGAGTGCGCCGGTTTCGAGTTCCATGTCGATGGCGACAGCGCCAGCTGGCTGGACCAGGCCAGCATCGACTTCGAGCCCAATGCCACCGGCGGCCAGCTCAACATCCGCGCGCCGAAGATCAAGGGTCATGTGCCGGGGATGGATGCCGGCGTGATCGAGCGCGTGCGCTACGTGATCGAGGCGGAGATCAATCCCCGGCTGGCCTCGCATGGCGGGCGGGTGACCTTGTTGGAGGTCGATGCCGATGGTGCGGTGGTGCTGCAGTTCGGCGGCGGCTGCCACGGCTGCGGCATGGTCGACGTCACCCTGAAGCAAGGCGTGGAAAAGACCTTGCGTGAGCAGGTGCCCGAGATCACAGCGGTGCGTGATGCCACCGATCACTCGGGTGGCGAGAAGCCGTACTACAGCAAGCACGAGGGCAAGTCGGCGTTGGCCTGAATCCGGGTTCGCCTTTCCCGCAGTCAGCAAAAAGGCCCGCATGGCGGGCCTCTTGTTGCCAGGGTGGCGAACTTCAGTTGTCGCCGCCGATGTGGCCTTTCAGCGTGTCCAGCTTGCCGGGCAGGCTGGAGAAGTAGGCCGAGATGTCCTCGATGTCCTGGTCGGAGAGCGTGGCCACCATGCCCTTCATGATCGGATTGTCGCGCTGGCCGCTCTTGTACTCGTGCAGGACCTGCTGCAGGTACAGGTTGTACTGACCGGCCAGTCGCGGGTACTGCGGATCGACCGAGTTGCCGTCCGTGCCGTGGCAGGCGAAACAGGTGGCGGCCTTCGTCTTGCCGTCGGCGGCATTGCCGTTGGCGAGCGCTGCAGTGGAAGCGAATGCCAGCACGGCGCCGAAGGAGATCAGGGTAAGCACACGGTTCATGCGGAAGATCCTTGGCGATTACTTGGCGAGGCTGGAAAGATAGGCGGCGATGTCCTGGATGTCCGTGTCGGACAGGCTCTCCGCCTGCGCATCCATGGTCGGATGCTTGCGGTCGCCACTCTGGTAGCCATGCAGCGCGTTGACGATGTATTGCTCGTTCTGGCCGGCGATCTTCGGCACCGGGTATTGCGGATAGGCATTGGTGTAGCCGGGCACGCCATGGCAGCCGGCGCAGGTGTACACCAGCTTGCGACCGGCGGCCTTGTCGCCTTCGGCATGGGCGCTGGTTGCAGCGAAAAGAGCCGTGGCCGCAACGAGGCCAAGCATGTGCAATCGAGTCATCGAGTTCATTCCCACTGGTACGGCGACTTGGGTGATGCAACCGCGCAAGTATAGACGTTGCCCTCGCACCTGAACAACACTCCGCCCCATCGCACTCTCGACGGAAGGGAGCTTCGCGTTTCGAAATGGCCCCCGACATGACACGCGACCTTGTCTTTCCCGTCGAGGCCGTCTGATCCGACATGAACGAATCGCCCGGACGACGTCAGCCGCGATTGCGGTTGCTTGTGACGGCCCCATATACTCCGGGCGAGTCGCCATTTTCCCCGGGGGTGTTCTGGCTTCGACGGGGGCAGTGAGATGACTTGGTGCATGCCGAGGGGGCAGCTTTCCTCGTTAATCCAGCAGCAAACTCATAGTTGCCAACGACGACAACTACGCTCTCGCCGCTTAAGGCGTAAGCCCCGAACCCACTTGTGCTCATGCTCGTCGGTGTAGGGTCATTATCATGAGATCGCTGAAGACTGTCGCCTGGCGGTCACAGGCAAGATCAATCAGGCTGGTTTCGCGGTGCGCTTTGCCTGCCGTGCTTGTCGCGAAACGAGATCGAACGGTGAGCTAAGCATGTAGATCCGGGCATTGAACGCCTTCGGACGCGGGTTCGACTCCCGCCACCTCCACCAAT
>CALCWL010000030.1 GCA_937906285.1 uncultured Rhodanobacter sp.
CGATCACCACCTTCCAGGTGCACAACCCCGACCTGTGGCCGGAAGGCAAGTACACCGTGGACATCACCGTCGACGGCAAGCCTGCCGCCAGCCAGGATTTCAGCATCGGCAAGCCGTGAAGCGTCGCGAAGGCGCAGGCGTTCATGGCGGCTCCCGCGGGAAAAGTTGCCTGCATCCCCGGGTTGTGCCGCCTGCGATGAAAAGCCGAAACACCTGACAGACCCGTGCCGGAATTCGCAGTAGGCTCGACGAACCGCCCAAGGCCTGGCGCAGGATGCCGGCGATGCGTGGCGCTTCCGATCGACACGACCGACAAGGACATCACGATGCCGAAACTGCCCCCGCCCCCGGTTCCGCAGCGTCTGCGGGAAATGCTCAAGGACTACCCTGAGCACGTCCGGACCCTGCAGAACGATCTGAACGAGCTCATCGCCAAACCGTTCCGTGGAACGCCGATATTCGAACAAGCGATCTGGGCCCTGGAAGGCGCGCTTGATACTTTTATTGACGAAGCCCGCACCGAACTGCACGCCGCTGAAGCCAGTGGCGATGCGGAGGCGATCGCGAGGGCAGAAGCCAAGAATCTGCTTATGGGGCGTGCCCGATCAAAAGGTCGATGGATAGCCGATGACGCGCTGTGGGAGTACTTCCAGGCGAACAAGGAGGCGTTCGAAAAATGAGCTCCTCTGCCGACATCCTCGACCCTCTGACTCATGCACGCGTGTTTTCCGAAACGGTCGTCCCTCGAAGTGAACTGGACGAAGCGCTGCCTCATGCGCGACCGAAGGCGATTATCTTGGGAGGGCAACCAGGCGCAGGAAAAGGTGGACTGACCCAAGCCGCGATTCACGAGTTTCATGGCGACATAGTCCCCATCGATCCCGACGAACTGCGCGACTACCACCCCCGCGTCCGGGAGTTCCGCTCCGCCCATCCCTACACCTGGTCAAGTCACACGCAAGCCGACGCCGGCCAGTGGGCCGACGAGTTGCGCGAGGCGGCAGTGGCAGGGCGCAAGCACTTCATCTTCGATACTACGCTGAGCAACGGGTCATGGTCGGCCGAGCTGATCCGCGACCTGCAGGCCCAAGGCTACGACGTCGAGGTGCGGGTGGTGGCATCGCCCAAGCTGGAGAGCGAACTGGGCGTCGACAAACGGTTTCTGGACCAGCTCAATATCGACGGTTACGGCCGCCACGTCCCCGAAGGTGCGCGCGACGCGATCTACGACAAGGTGCCGGCGAGCCTGGACACGATCCACGCGGAAACGACCGCGCCCATCCGCCTCTTCGATCGCGAAGGCCGCGAGCTTTACGACAGCCGCACCGATGCCCGCTCGCCGGGACAGGCGTTGATCGAGGCGCGCGAAGCGCGTCTGCACGATCCGGCGATCACCCGCAGCCTCAAACGCAGTTGGCAGGATCAGCGGCTGTGGCACGAGACGTTGCCCGAAGCGATCACCGACAACCCGAAGGTGGCACCGGACACGGCCCGACGCCTGTTGATCGAGCGCGATGCCTCCAGGGTGGTCGAGGGCGTCCAGGGCAACCTCTCCCGGATCACCCATGTGGACTACACCACCCGGGTACACCCGAACGTCGTCAAGGGATTGGGCTTCGCCAGCGCCGCCGCCGTCGCCTGGGACGCCACGACCACCGCGCGCCACACGGCCACCCTGCTGCAGCAGGACAACCCGACGGGCGCCGCCTCGGCGGTCGAGCATTTCGGCTCGCGCAACCTGGGCATGCTCGGCGGCGCACTGCTGGGGGCGCAAGTCCTGGGCGCGGCGGGGATCGAGTCCGGCCCGCTGGATCTGATCGTCGCCGGCGTGGGAGGCATCGGCGGGGCGGTTGCCGGCGACAAGCTGGTCGACTGGCACGACCAGCACAAAATCCACAACCAGGCCGATGCGCAAGGCCGCCGCTGGCACCACGACCCGCAGCATCCGGAACATGGCTGGACGCGGGAGGTGCCCACCGGCGAGATCGGTTATGCGGCCAACCATCCGGTGGTCGGCTACGGCGTCATGCCCACGCCGGGCTGGCGCAGTGTCCGGGCCGATCCCGCGCTGGCTGCGCAACTCACGTTTCAAGCCAACAACACCGCGGTGGAACTGGCCCTGGCACACCCGGCCCCACCGCGCGATCCGTACACCCAGCCGGCCAGTGCGCAAGACACATCCAGCCGGCTTCCCGCGCCATGGCAGCGCGATGCCGCCTCGGGAGCGTGGTCGCGCACGGTCACCGACGCCGTACTGGAGCACGGCCTCAAGAGCACGCACGTGGAAACCGCCACGCCGTCACGCACCGCCGCCCTGGATGCCGCCGCGCATGCCACCCTCGCCGACAATCTGGCGCACTCCCGCCGCGGCATCGCCGCGCGCTATCAGGCGATCTACGCGCAACGCGGCTGGCAACAGCTCGGCCCCCTGCCCGATGCGGTAACCGACGCACTGCATGCGCCCACGAACATCTTGGACGCCTCCGACGGCCATGCTTACACCCGCGACGCGCGGGGCCACTGGAGCACGCCGGGCCGGCTGTGGGGTCGGAACGCGGCCGAGGGCAACCTGCGCGCGGAGCTCGATGCCACCGCGCAGCTGATCTCCACGACGTTCGCCATGCACGCGGCAACCCACGCCACGCAACAAACGCCGGCGCACGCCGCCGTTCCACCCATCCCGCCGCACCTGCACGACTTCCGCCATCCCGGCCACCCTCTGCACGCGAGCTACGGCACCCTGCTGCAGCACGTGCACGCGATGGAAGAGCGAGTGCGGATGGCGCACGGCGAGCACAGCGAGCGGGCGGCAGCCGCGCTGCTGGACCGGCACAGCGCCGACCGCCTGGGTCCGGCGGCGCGGGTCGAGCTGCACGGCGAAGGCAAGGCCATGGCGATGCATCTGGTCACAAACGAGCGCGCGCCCGGGAACACCTACCTTACCGTCGAGCGCCGCACCCCGGTCAGCGTGTTCGACGCGGTGGCCCGGTCAGTCGACGACGCCAGCCGCGACTGGTCGCGGCGCGAACTGCCGCATCTGTACCAGTCCCCAGTGCGAGTGGCCGAGACGCCGTCGCGCGATCCGTCGTCGCTCGAACCTTGCGACCTGCGCCGCCCGGACCACCCGCGCCATGCCGCATTCGTCAACATGCGCGAACACGTCGGTGCGGCCTATGCCCAGTACGGCATCGCGCGCAGCGCCGATCAGCTCGATCGCGCCACCGCGGCCGTCATGCTCGATCGGCCGGTACACGCTCGCCAGCCGGACCAGGTGCAGCTGTTGCCCGGTCCGCAGACCGGCCGCATCGGGCCGGACAGCGGCGTGCTGACCCGCGACTCCTCATCGTTCCTGCCCTGCACCACGACCACCCACGCCGCGGCCATGCAACAGCCACCGGAGGCGATGTTCCGGCAGCTCGACCAGCTGACCATGCTGCAGATGCAACAGGCGCAGATGCAGCCGGCGCAGGCGATGGGGCGATAGGGAGGCCTGGACAAGCCTTTGCTCACCATTTCCGCGAAAGCACACTGCCTTCCGGAATGGTTTCGCTGGCGGACACTGGAAGTATTGCCGCACAACCGCAGCGTGGTCGTCGCCTGCAGCTCGACTCAGAGTTTGAACTCACCTTGTCGTCATTCCCGCGAAAGCGGGAATCACGGCACTGAGTAAGTGGCGCTCGACTGTAGAGCGCCTCACCTTGCGCCATGGCGCTTTTTTGCGTCACGACACGAAACTGTTCCGGACGGCAGTGTGCTTTCGCCGGAATGACGGGCAGAAGCTTGCTCGGGCTTCTCCCGGTGAGGCGACAACGCCACCTCACCATGACCAATGGTGCAGGCGCCGGGCCGACGGCCGCCCTTACACTGGGCACCGGCCTTCTGCCTGGGGAATCCGTATGCGCCTGCGTGCCATGTTGTGGATGCTGTTGGGCCTGTTTGCCTTGCCGCTGCATGCGGCAGCGATGAAGGTGGCGCTGTCGCAACCCTCGGTCTCGCCCGACGGCAGCCGCATCGCGTTCGTCGCCAACGGCGGCATCTGGAGCGTGTCCGGCCAGGGCGGCAGCGCCACCCTGCTGGTGGCCGACGACGGCGGCAACGATTCACGCCCGCTGTATTCGCCCGACGGCAAGCAGCTCGCGTTCCAGTCCGACGGCGGCGGCGAAGCCAGCGGCATCTACCTGCTCGACCTCGCCAGCGGCACGGTGCGCCGGCT
>CALCWL010000031.1 GCA_937906285.1 uncultured Rhodanobacter sp.
GCACAGCTACGACTGCCTGCGCGCGAACAAGGCGATGATGGCCTGGGGCGTGGAGGCGCGCGTGCCGTTCCTCGATCTGGAGTTCATCGACATGGCGATGGGCATGGATGCCGCGCGCAAGATGGCCGGCAACGGCAGGATCGAGAAGCACGTGCTGCGCGAGGCGTTCGACGGCGCCTTGCCGAAGGAGATCCTGTGGCGACAGAAAGAGCAGTTCAGCGACGGCGTCGGCTACGGCTGGATCGACGGGTTGAAAGCGCACGCGGAGCAGGCGGTCAGCGACCGCGAGTTCGCCGCGGCCGCGGCGCGCTATCCGTTCAATACGCCGGCCACCAAGGAAGCGTATTTCTACCGGCGCATCTTCGAGCAGCACTTCCCCGGCGAGGCCTGTGCGGCCACAGTTCCCGGCGGCAAGTCGATCGCCTGCTCGTCGCCAGCAGCGCTGGCGTGGGATCCGGCGTTCGCCAACGCAGCCGACCCCTCGGGCCGGGCGGTGAAGGGGGTGCACGAAAAGGCGCTGGCTTGAACGTTCACGGCAGCACGGTGAGCAGCGAAGCGGCCACGCACCATCCGACGATGGCGAGCGCCGGCCAGCGTGCCCAGGCGAGCAGGGCGAAGGCGCTCAGCGCGACGATGACATCGAGCGGGCGATGCACCGCGCTGGTCCACACCGGGTCATACAACGCGGCGGCGAGCAGGCCGACCACGGCGGCGTTGACGCCGGCCAGCACGCGTGCTGCATCGTTGCGCGCGGCGAGTGCCTGCCAGAACGGCAGCGCGGCGGAAACCAGCAGCAGCCCCGGCAGGAAGATCGCCAGCAGGCAGACCGTGGCGCCGAGCGCGCCGCTGTGTCCGATGCCGATGCGCTCGCCCAGAAATGCCGCGAGGCTGAACATCGGGCCGGGCATCGCCTGGGCGGCACCGTAACCGGCGAGGAAGCTGTTGCCGTCGAGCCAGCCGGGATCGACCACGGTCTGTTTCAGCAAGGGCAGCACCACGTGGCCGCCGCCGAACACCAGCGCACCGGCGCGGTAGAAACCCGCCGTCACCTGGGTCCATGCCGGCGCACCGGACCACGGCAGCAGCGAGATCAGCAGCAACCCGGCGAACACGGCCAGCAGCGCGGCGCCGCCGCGTCGCCCATGCCGCAGCGGCAGGCGCCCATCCGGATGCGCCGTCACCGAGCGGCACAGCCACGGACCCAGCAGCGCTCCCAGCGCAACCACGAACAGTTGCATCCACGCGTTGCCGCCGATCGTGACCAGCAGGGCGGCGAGCGCGGCGAGCAGCAGGCGCGGCAGGTCCGGCGTGAGCCGGCGCGCCATGCCGAGCAGGCCTTGGGCGACCACCGCCACGGCAACCAGCTTCAGGCCATGGATCACCGCCTGACCAGGTGCGCCGGACAGATGCGTGCTCAGCACGGCGAAGGCAAACATCAGCAAGGCCGAAGGCAGCGTGAAGCCGACGAAAGCCGCCACGCCGCCCCAGCCGCCGGCCCGCAGCAAGCCGATGGAAAAGCCCAGCTGGCTGCTCGCCGGCCCCGGCAGGAACTGGCACAACGCCAGCATCTGGCCGAAACGCTCGTCGTCCAGCCAGCGCCGTCGCTCGACGAATTCGCGATGGAAATAGCCCAGGTGGGCGATCGGCCCGCCGAACGAGGACATGCCCAGCCGCAGGAAGACGGCCAGTACCTCCCGGACAGAGCCTGCGGGCGCGGACGCGTTGCTCATGCGCAATCGAACAACGCCATGAAACCGAAATCCATGTGCAACTGCATGTGGCAGTGGAGCAATGACAACCCGCGCTGGTCGGCGGTGAAATCGACATCCATGCTCTGGTAGCCGCCCAGCATCGCGACATCCTTGATCACGCCGGCGACGGGTTGGCCGGCGATGCGGGTGATCTCGAAGCTGTGCCGATGCAGGTGCATCGGGTGGATGTCGTCGCTGGCGTTGTGCATGCGCAGCCGGTAGCGCTTGCCGTATCGCAGCCGGAAAGTCGGCTGCATCGAGTGCATGTCGAACGGCTGGCCGTTGATCGTCCACTGGTTGAAGCCGTGGAGGGCGGCGTTGCGCTTGGCGAAAGTCAGTTCGATGGTCTCGTCGGGAGTGGCCGGCGGTGGCGCATCCGGCGAGGCGAAACGGCGGTAGTCCCACTGGAACCGCGGCGGCTTGATCCACTGCGGCTTGCCGCCGTGGCCGGCGTATTCGACCACGATGCCCATGCCGCGCGTGCGGTCGTCATCGGCGAGGTCGCCGAGTATCCACACGCCCGGATGGGTCATCTCGACGATGGCCGAAATGCGCTCGGCAGTGCCCAGCCACAGCACCGGTACCGTTGCCGGGTGCGGCACCGGGTTGCCGTCCAGCGCCAGCACCGTGAACGCGTGGCCGGGCAGGGCCAGGCTGCGGATCTCGGTGGCGCTGCCATTGATGATGTGCAGCAGCACGCGCTCGCCGGCACGCACGCGGATCGGCTCGCCGTGGCCGAGCATGCGGCCGTTGATCGAGAACGACTGGTAGCCGACCTCATACCCGTGCGGCGCGCCAGCGGCCAGCGAGGCCTTCATCGCCGTTTCGCCGCGCTGCTGCAAGGCCGCGTCGCATCTGTCCGGCCACAGGAAATCCATCGCCATGTCGCCGCCCTTGCTGAAGAACGGATCGAACTCCTTCAGGGTCAGGAACACCTCGCGGTCCCAGGCCCCGGACTCGTGCGGTGGCTCGATGTACACGGGGCCGACCAGGCCGCCGTACTGGCCGAGGTCGAGATCGTCGCCGGCGCGCGCATGCGTGTGATAGAAGCGCAGCCCCGCCGGCCCGGGCACGAAGCCGATCCGGCGCATGCCGTGGGCCGGGATGTAAGGCGTGCCTTCTTCGGCGGCGCCATCCACCGCGGCAGGCAGCGTTTGCCCGTGCCAGTGCAGTTGCTCGGGCGTGTCGGTGTCGTTGTGGATGTCCACCAGCACCGGTCGACCCTGCTTCAGCCGCAACAGCGGCCCGGGGAACTGGCCGTTGTAGGTACGCGTGGACACGACGTGGTCGGGTGCCAGCTCCACCAGGCCGCGGCCGATGCGCAGCGTGTGGTCGGCGGGATCCTGCGACGACATCGTCGGTGCGCCGCCGGCCTGGAGCAACCCGGGCACGGCGCCGGCCAGGGTCAGGCCACCCAGTTTCAGGAACTCTCGGCGGTCGACCGGCATGGCCAGCTCCGTTCGGGGGCAACCGTGGCCAGTGTAGTGCGCCGGGCCGCGAAGGCAGCGCCACCTCTGGTATTCTTGCGTGCTTGCCTCCCACCAAGATTTCACGATGATCGAGACCAATCCCGTCCATGCGCAGATCGACGACCTTCGCGGCCGCGTCGAAGCGCTTAGGGGGTATCTTTGACTACGCCACCAAGCGCGAGCGCCTCGAAGAAGTAACCCGCGAACTGGAGAGCCCCACCGTGTGGGACGACCCGGCCAACGCGCAGGAGCTGGGCCGCGAACGCGCCCGATTGCACACCATCGTCCACGGCATCGACACGCTCACTGCCGGTCTGGACGACGCCGGCGACCTGCTGGAGCTGGCCGTCGCCGACGGCGATGACGACACCGCGCAGTCGGTGATCGACGACCTGGCCAAACTGGAGTCGCAGGTGGGCAAGCTGGAGTTCCAGCGCATGTTCTCCGGCAAGATGGACGCGATGAACGCGTTCGTCGACATCCAGGCCGGCGCCGGCGGCACCGAGGCGCAGGACTGGGCCGAGATGCTGCTGCGCATGTACCTGCGCTGGTGCGAGCACCGCGGCTGGAAGGCCGAGCTGATGGAAGTCAGCGGCGGCGACGTGGCCGGCATCAAGTCCGCCACTTTCCGCGTCGAGGGCGACTATGCCTACGGCTGGCTGAAGACCGAGATCGGCGTGCACCGGCTGGTGCGCAAGAGTCCGTTCGATTCGGACAACCGCCGGCACACCAGTTTCACCTCGGTGTTCGTTTCGCCGGAAGTGGACGACAGCATCGAGATCGACATCAATCCCGCCGACCTGAAGACCGACGTGTACCGTTCGTCGGGCGCCGGCGGCCAGCACGTCAACAAGACCGAGTCGGCGGTGCGCATCACCCACGTGCCCACCAACACCATCGTGGCCTGCCAGACCGAGCGCAGCCAGCACGCCAACCGCGACCGCGCGATGAAGATGCTGGCGGCCAAGCTGTACGAACTGGAAGTGCAGAAGCGCAATGCCGAGCGGGATGCGCTGGAAGCCACCAAGTCCGATATCGGCTGGGGCAGCCAGATCCGCAATTACGTGCTGGACCAGAGCCGCATCAAGGACCTGCGCACCGGCATCGAGCGTTCGGATACGCAGAAGGTGCTCGACGGCGACCTCGACGAGTTCATCGAAGCGAGTCTGAAATCCGGCCTCGAAGCCGGCGCCAAGCGCATCGACGCCTGACGCCGATTCCCTTCCACCGCCCGTTGACGAGGTGACCCGCATGACCAGCAAGAAGATCTGCGCAATCCTGATCGCCTTCACCGCGCTGACGGCGTTCGGCGCGGCGGCGCAGTCGCCCCAGGGCAGCGCCGGGCAGGGCATCAAGCAGGACGCCAAGGCGGTCGGCCATGGTGTCGCCGACGGCGCCCGCGATGTCGGCCATGCGACCAGGCATGTAGCAAAGAAGATCGGGCACGGCGCCAAGGAGGCCGGCACCGGCATCGGCCATGGCGCGAAAAAGGCGGGCATCGCCATCGGCCACGGTGCGCGGGAAGGCTGGGATGCCACCAAGCGCGGCGTCAAGCAGATTTTCGACAAGGGCAATTGATCGCCGCTCCATCCACAGAAATTCGCCGCCCAGCGCGCTGGCGGCCACGGAACCATCCATGAGCGAAGTCACCGATACCCTTCCCGTCGACGAGAACAAGCTGATCGCCGAGCGCCGCGAGAAACTCAAGGCGTTGCGCGGGCAGGGCATCGCGTTCCCGAACGACTTCAAGGTCGACAGCTTCGCTGGCGACCTGCAGGACGAGTTCGCCGACAAGGACGTGCACACGGCCGAAGCCGTCGAGGCGGCCGCACGGCGGGTGAAGATGGCCGGGCGCATCGTGCTCAAGCGCGTGCAGGGCAAGGTCAGTTTCGTGCAGCTGCAGGATTTCAGCGGGCGCATCCAGCTGTTCATCCACCAGGGCACGCTGGGCGACACCTATGAGGCGTTCAAGGGCTGGGACATGGGCGACATCGTGGGTGCCGAAGGCACGCTGATGCGCACGAAGACCGGCGAGCTTTCCGTGCGCGTGGACCGGCTGCGCCTGCTGACCAAGAGCCTGCGCCCGCTGCCCGACAAGCACCACGGCATGGCCGACGTGGAGCAGCGCTACCGTCAGCGCTACGTCGACCTGATCGTCACCGAGGAAGCGCGCCGCACCTTCATGCTGCGCTCGCGCATCATCGGCTACATGCGCCAATGGCTGGAATCGCCGTCGCGCCGCTTCATGGAAGTGGAGACGCCGATGATGCACGTGATCCCCGGCGGCGCCACCGCCAGGCCGTTCGTCACCCATCACAACGCGCTGGACCTGGATCTCTATCTGCGCGTGGCACCGGAGCTGTACCTCAAGCGCCTGGTCGTCGGCGGCTTCGACCGCGTCTACGAGATCAACCGCAACTTCCGCAACGAGGGTGTGTCCACCCGGCACAACCCCGAATTCACCATGCTGGAGCTGTACCAGGCCTACGCCAGCTATCACGAAATCATGGACCTCACCGAGGCGGTGATCCGCGACACCGCGCAGGCCGTGCTGGGCACCACGCAGCTGGAGTGGGACGGCGCGGCCATCGACGTGGGGCCGGCATTCCGTCGCTGGCGCATGGAAGACGCGGTGCTGGAATACAACCCGCAGATCAAGCGCGAGGAACTGCGCAATCGCGAGGCGCTGGCCGCGCATGCGCAGCGTCTCGGCGTACAGGTCAAGCCTGGCTACGGTTGGGGCAAGCTGCTGCTCGAGATCTTCGAGAAGACCGTCGAGCACAGCCTGATCCAGCCGACCTTCATCACCGCCCACCCGGTCGAGGTGTCACCGCTGGCGCGCGAGAGCGACACCGACAAGGGCATCACCGACCGCTTCGAGTTGTTCGTGGGCGGCAAGGAAATCGCCAATGGGTTCTCCGAGTTGAACGACCCGGAAGACCAGGCCGCGCGCTTCCAGGCCCAGGTCGACGCCAAGGACGCCGGCGACGACGAAGCCATGCACTTCGACGCCGACTACATCCGCCTGCCGCCCACCGGCGGCCTCGGCATCGGCATCGACCGCCTGGTGATGCTGCTGACCGGTGCGTCCTCGATCCGCGACGTGCTGCTGTTCCCGTACATGCGGCCGGAAGCATGAGCATCGACGCCCCCGCCCTGCAGGACCTGGCCGCGCCCGACGGCGTGTGCTACGGCTGCGGCAGTGCCCATCCGCACGGGCTGCACATCAAGAGCCACTGGCACGAGGACGGCGTGCACGTAGTCAGCACGCACCTGCCGGGCGCGGACTTCCACGGCTGGCCGGGGCTGGTCTACGGCGGGCTGATCGCGATGCTGGTGGATTGCCATTCCAACTGGACGGCCATGGCCTACCACTACCGCGCCGAGCACCGCGCGCCGGACAGCAAGCCGCGCATCGACTGCGTCACCGGCAGCCTCGGCATCAGGTTCCTCAAGCCCACCCCGATGGACGTGCCGCTGACGCTGAAGGCGCGCGTCGAGGGCGAGGTCGGGCGCAAGACCCGCGTGCTGTGCGAGGTCTACGCGGGCGAGGTGCTCACCGCGCTGGGCGATTCGATTTTCGTGCGGGTCGACACCGCGCAACTGGCCGAAGCCGCGCGCAACGCGTGAACCGGACTCGCGCCCCATCCCACCAGGAGACTTGATCATGTGGTTTGCCATCATCGGAACGGACGTTGCCGACTCGCTGGAGAAGCGCAAGGGCGCGCGACCGGCACACATGGCGCGACTGCAGGCGCTGCTGGACGAGGGCCGCCTGTTCGTGGCCGGCGCGTTCCCGGCGATCGAGTCCGAAGATCCGGGTCCGGCCGGCTTCAGCGGCAGCCTGATCCTGGCCGAGTTCCCGTCGTTGGCGGACGCCCGCGCCTGGGCCGACGCCGACCCCTACGTGGCGGCCGGCGTCTACGCCGAGGTGCAGATCAAGCCGTTCCGCAAGGCCTTGCCGGCGTGAGCGAGCCGATGATCGAGCAGATCCGCCAGCGCCTGACCCAGGCCCTGGCGCCGACCGAGCTGGAAATCGTCGACGAAGGCCACCTGCACGCCGGGCATGCGGGCGAGGGCAAGGGCCATTTCCACGTGCGCATCGCCAGCCCCGCGTTTGCCGGGCTGTTGCCGATTCGCCGACACCGGATGGTCTATGCAGCGCTGCAGGGATTGATGGACAACGGGATTCATGCTGTTTCCATTGACGCCCTTGAAAAATAATATTTATCAGTGATTTGCACCATATTTCCAATCCTGAACCTTACGTGTGCGCGCATTGCAGCAGGCTCCCGCGTTTGGCACAGTGCCCTGTCGCCCGGCTGCACCAGCCGTCGCACCCAACCGTTGAACACCGCATGCGCCTGAGCACCATCAAACTCGCCGGTTTCAAGTCCTTCGTGGACCCGACCACCCTGCATCTGCCGAGCAACATGATCGGCGTGGTCGGCCCCAACGGCTGCGGCAAATCCAACATCATCGACGCGATCCGCTGGGTGATGGGCGAGAGCGCGGCCAGCCGACTGCGCGGCGATTCGCTGACCGACGTGATCTTCTCCGGCTCCAACACGCGCAAGCCGGTGGGGCAGGCCACCGTCGAACTGATCTTCGACAATGCCGACGGTTCGGTGCAGGGCGAGTACGGGCAATATGCCGAGATCTCGGTGAAGCGCCAGGTCACCCGCGACGGCCAGTCCTCCTACTATCTCAACGGCGCGCGCTGCCGCCGCCGCGATATCACCGACCTGTTCCTGGGCACC
>CALCWL010000032.1 GCA_937906285.1 uncultured Rhodanobacter sp.
CCCAGCCCGGTGCCGTAGAACACGCCCAGCGCCAGCATCACCAGCAGCTGGCCGCGCACGAAGGCGCCGAGGATGGCATCGGATTCGCGCGCCAGGTGGGCGATGGTCGGCTGCACCGAGCGCGGCAGCATGCCGTCGATGGTGGCCACCAGGCGATCCCAGTCGCGCAGCAGGTAGAACGCCACCACCGGGATCAGCACCAGGTTGGTCAGCCACATCGCGATGCCCACGCCCGAGCGCGACACCTTGCCGATCACTGCGGTGGCGACGCCGCCGATCGAGCCGATGTGCGCCTTGACGGTGGCCAGCAGGCGCTCACTGTCGAAGGTGTGCGGGTCCAGGTGCAGTCGCGCCTGCAGCCACGGCCAGGCCACGTTCTGCGCCCAGTCGCCGTAGCGCGGCAGGTTGCCGACGAGGTTCTCGATCTGGTGGACGATCATCGGGATCAGCAGCAGCAGCACGCCGACGACCACCACCAGGATCACCACGAAGACGATCGTGGCCGCCCACATCCGCTTCAGCCCCAGCCGTTCCAGCCGGTCGGCCAGCGGATCGCCCAGGTAGGCGAGCATCGCGGCGATCGCGAACGGCATCAGCACCGGCGCCAGCAGCCAGAGCAGGTAGACGATGACGGCGGCGAGCGCGAACAGCTGCCAGCGCCGCGAGATCTCCTTGTCCTGATTCACTCGCTCCACTCCGTTCACCGCAGCCAGCGCAGGTTGGCGTCCGCGCCTTCGTGCGGCTCGCCTTGCAGCAACAGACGGCCGCCCGCGGCGAGGCTGGTGGCCAGCGCCCTGATCGGCACTGACGCGCTGACGTCGAGCAGGACGCCGTCATTCACCGCGCCGATCGTGGTCACCTGCCGCACCGAGGGATCGTGGTCGAGGGTGGCGAGCAGGCTGGCGTACTCGTCGGCCGAATCCAAGCCGCTGATCCACAACTTGCCTTCGCTGGTTGCCGAGCCGATCACGTTGAGCTGCTTGCCCAACCGGTCGACCAGGCCATTGCCGGCGTCGGCCAGCACGGCATCCTCGTCCGCGCCCTGGTTACTCCAGCGCTGCGCCTGCCCGCCGGAAATCAGGGTCCAGTCCGCCGTGCCGTCATGCAGCTTGCCGAGCAGGACCAGGCCGGTGTGGTATTGCCGGTTGACGCGCGCCAGCGTGGCCGGATCGGCCGCCGCGACCAGCGCCGGATCAGGTTCGCTGCCGGGCTCGGGAAAGACCACCGTGGTACCGCGCGCGGCGGCGGTGGTGGCCAGGCTGGCCAGTTGCGACGGATCGACGGCGCTGCCATCGGCCTGCTGCACCAGCAACAACACCGGCGGCTTGATCCCCGCGCTGGCCACGCCCAGCTTGCCGATCAACCGTCGCACCGAGGCCGGCGCGAAATCCACGTCCAGTACCAGGCCGGTGGCGGCGCGCTGGTACTGGAACTTCTGCACCAGCGAACTGGCGCTGCCCAGCGCCTCGGCATAGCCGGGGTTGCTGCGCAGGTCCTGGCCGCCGGCCACCCGCGCCATCACCTGCGCCAGCGCGGTGGAGAACGCCTGATCGCGCTGCTCGTCGCTGGTGTCGGTCACCGGCACGGTGACCGAATACGGCGAGCCGCCGGCCTGCGCATGCAGGCGCGGCAGCGCCGCCAACCCCAGCAGCAGGAACACGATCCACAGGCGGTGCAGGCGCATGGGCACGGCGATCTTCCTGGAGAAAACACCGGTGAAGTCTGCCCAATCCCGCCCGCAGCGTCCATCCATGCGGCGCGGTGGAGACCGGGAGCAGCGGGTTTCCGCGGCGCATCCTGCTAAACTTGCGCGTTTCTTCCACGCCGGTTTCCGCCATGTCCGACGCCCTCACCTACCGCGCCGCCGGTGTCGATATCGACGCCGGCAATGCCGTGGTCGAACGCATCAAGCCGCTGGTCAAGCGCAC
>CALCWL010000033.1 GCA_937906285.1 uncultured Rhodanobacter sp.
CGGGCCGTAGCAGGCGGCGCGCAGGATCGCGCGGATCTGGGTGGTGAACACGGCCGGGTAGCGCAAGGACAGGCGCACGCCGCGCACGCCGAGCGCGGGGTTGTCCTCGCCGCGCAGCGACAGGCCGGCGGCGTCTGCCTTGTCGGCGCCGAGATCCAGCGTGCGGATCGTCACCGGCAGGCCGCCCATGCCCATCACCAGGTCGCGATAGGCGATGAACTGCTCGTCCTCGGAGGGCAGCGCGCGTTTGCGCAGGAACAGGAACTCGGTGCGGTACAGACCCACGCCGTCCGCGCCGCGGGCGCGCGCCATCGCCACGTCGGCCGGGGTTTCGGCATTGGCCAGCAGGGCGATCTCGACACTGTCGCGGGTGCGCGTGGGCGCGTTGGCCAGTTTGGCCAGACGGCGTCCTTCGTCGGCGGCTTCGCGCTGCCACGCGCGGTAGCGGGAAAGATCCTGCGCGGTGGGGTGTACCACCGTTTCGCCGCGCTCGGCGTCGAGCAGGATCAGGTCGTCGTCGTGGATGTCGGCCAGCGCGTCGCGCGTGCCCACCAGCATCGGCAGACCGAGGCTGCGCGCCAGGATCGCGCTGTGCGAATAGGCGCTGCCGGAGCTGGCGACCACGCCGAGCAGGCCGGCGCCGGCCAGTTGCGCCATGTCGGCCGGGGCGATCGAGTCGGCGATCAGGATCTCGCCGACGCGGGCGGCCAGCTTGCGCTCCTCCGCGCTGGTCTGGCGCTGCAGCGCGGAGATCACCCGGTTGATCACCTGCTCGACGTCCTCCTTGCGGCTGCGCAGGTAGGGGTCGTCCATCGCCTCGAACACCGCGGCCAAGCGGTCGCGCTGTTTTTTCAGCGCCGCGCCGGGGCGGTAGCGGCCGATGCGCACCAGGTCGTCCAGCCCGCGCAGTAGCTCGGCATCGTCCAGCAGCAGGCTGTGCGCGTCGATGAACTCGTTGACCTCGCGCGCCAGCGCGCCGTGCAGCTTGCCGCGCAGTTCGCGCAATTCCTGCCGCGCGGTTTCCAGCGCCCGGTGCAGCAGCTGCAACTGCTCCTCGACCTCGCCTTCCTCCAGCGGGCGGGTGTCGACCGCGTAGCGACTGGGCTGCACCAGCCGCGCGCGGCCCAGCGCCATGCCGCGCGCCGCCAGGGTGCCGGGGAGGACGTGTCTCACGATTGGCCCCCCTGGGGGCCAATCGCGGGAATAGGGGATAGGGAATAGGGAATAGGCAAAGCAGAAAGCAAGGTGCTTGCGGGAAGCGGGGCGCCCGTGGGCACTCCGCTTCTTACCATTTCCGATTCCCTATTCCCGATTCCCTGCATCTCAGGCTCCCTCGTCGAACTTGCGCTCGAACAGCGCGATCACCGCCGCCAGGGCGGCTTCCTCGTCGGGGCCGTCGGCACGCACGGCCAGCGGCGTGCCGATGCCGGCGGCGAGCATCATCACGCCCATGATGCTTTGTGCGTTGACTTCACGGCCTTTGCTGACCAGCCAGACGGTGGATTTGAAGCCCTGCACCAGTTGCACCAGTTTGGCCGAGGCGCGTGCGTGCAGGCCGAGCTTGTTGGAGACGACGATTTCTTGTTCGAGCATGGGCAGTGTCAGGCGTGGTCGATGAAGATGCCGCCGCGGCCACCGCTGGCGGCGATTTCGGCCAGTTCGTCGAGCGGCTTCTCCGCGTAGTTGAGGACGCGCAGCAGCATCGGCAGGTTCAGCCCCGACACGCAGCGCAGCCGCACGCCGAGCGCGCCCAGCGACAGGCCGATGTTGCACGGCGTGGCACCGTACAGGTCGGCCAGGATCAGCACGCCGCCGCCCTGGTCCAGCTCGCGTGCATGGTGGGCGGTGAGCGAACGCATGACCTCCGGGTCGGCTTCCGGCGGCACTTCCACCGCGGCCACCCGCAGCGGCAGTTGCGGCATCACGTGGCGCGCGGCAGAGATCAGCGCCTGGCCGACCGCCTCGTGGGTCATCAGCAGCACGCCGACGCTCATGGGAATGACGGCCTCTGGAAGCAGTTCGTGCGCATCGTCATTCCAGTTCGCGGTGGAAGGTGAGCACGCCTTCGCGCCGGCTGCGATAGTGCGCGGCGAGTTTCTCCACCAGGTAGACCGAGCGGTGGCGCCCGCCGGTGCAGCCGATGGAGACGGTCAGGTAGCTGCGGTCGTCCTGCTCGAAGCGCGGGATCCAGCGGTCGAGCCAGCCGGCGGTGTCGGCGAAGTACTCGCCCACCATGGGCTCGGCGTCGAGGTATTCGCGCACCGGTGCGTCCTTGCCCGACAGCGGCCGCAGATGTGCCTGCCAGTGCGGGTTGGGCAGGCAGCGCGCATCGAACACGAAATCCGCATCCAGCGGCAGCCCGCGCTTGTACGCGAACGACTGGAACATCAGGGTCAGTCCCTCGGTGGCCTGCGCGTAGCCGGTGGCGACCAGCCGGCGCAGTTGATGCACGTTGAGGTCGCTGGAATCGATCACCTTCTCGGCGATCGCCATCAGCGGGCGCAGCAGCCGGCGTTCCTCGACGATGGCATCGGCCAGCGATACCCCGCGCAAGGCTAGCGGGTGGCGCCGGCGGGTTTCCGAGTAGCGCTTGATCAGCACCTCGTCGCGGCAGTCGAGGAAGATCAGGTGCGGCTCCACCCCGGAGGCGGCCAGCTCGGACAGCACGGTGGGCAGGTGGGCGAAATCCTCGCCGCGATTGCGCACGTCCATGCCCACCGCGATGCGCCGGCGCCGGCTGCTGCGATCCTGCAGCACGGCCTGCACCAGGTGCGGCAGCAGGCTGCCGGGCAGGTTGTCGACGCAATAGAACTCCAGATCCTCCAGCGCGCGCAGCGCCACCGTCTTGCCGCCACCGGACAGGCCGGTGAGCACGATCAGGTGGATGCCTTCGCGGGCGTTGAAGGGAGTCAGCGGTGGCTCGTTCTCGGTCATGGGTTCACCACGGGGGCAGTCGGCGCAGCTGGTGCGCCTGGCGGTCGATGAAGGTTTGCGCCGGATCGATGCCCTTGCTCTTCAGCGCGTGGCTGCGTACCGCGGCTTCGACCAGCACCGCGATGTTGCGGCCGGAGGCGACCGGGATGGTGATCATCGGCACCTGCACGTCGAGAATCTGGCGATGGCCGATGTCGCCGGTGAGGCGGGTGAGCGCATCGACCTCGCCGTCGTCGCGCAACGGCTTCAGGTGCACCACCAGGCGCAGGTACTTGGACGTCTTCACCGACATGTGGCCGAACATCTCGCGCACGTTGAGCACGCCCAGGCGACCAGGCGGTGGCCGCGGCTGATCAGTTCCAGCGCCAGCTCGCTCTTGCCCGAGCCGGCCTCGCCGGTGATCAGCACGCCGATCGAGAACACCTCCAGAAAGACGCCGTGCAGCGTGGTCTTGGCCGCCAGCATGCGCGCGAGGTGGTATTGCAGGTAGGTCAGCAACTCGTGGCCGCGCTTGGGGCTGATCCACAACGGCATGTCGGTTTCCTCGGCGACCTCGCGCAGGTCGGCGGGAACGGATTGATCCTTGGTCACGATCAGCGCCACCGGCTGGTAGGCGGCGATCTTGTGCATCACTTCCCAGCGCTGGCGCGAGTCGAGCCCGTCCAGGTAGTTGAGCTCCTCCGAGCCGATGATCTGGATCTTGTTCGGGTAGATGATGTTGAGGTAGCCGATTAGCGACGGTCGCCGCGCCTGCGCCACGCCCGGCTCCAGCAGCCGCGATTCGCCGCGCATGCCCGACACCCAGCGCAGTGCCATGCGCTCGTGCACGCCGTCGTAGAGTTGTCGCGCGCTGATCCGATCCAAGGCTGCGGCCCTTGTGTCGCGTGATGGGCGACAAGCGGCCGCCCGAACCGCCACCATTGTGCCAGCTTGCGACTTGCGCAGCGTGCAGAGGCAAGCACGGCCCGCCGGAGAACCGGCGAGCCGTGCTGATGCGAAGGGTCTCAAGCCGACGCGGATGGATCAGCCGTACTGGCGCTCCTCGCGCGCCTCGCGCTGATGCTTGTCGGCGACTTTCTCGCGGTACTTGCGCAACTGGGCGACCAGCTTGTCGAACAGCACGTCGATGGAGGCGTACATGTCGGCCTCGGTGGCTTCGGCGTGCAGGGTGCCGCCGACCACGTTCAGGGTGCCGTCGGCGCGCTGCTGGAGCTTGTCCAGCGAGAGCACGATCACGAGGCTTTTCAGCTTGTCGTCGAGGCGGGTGAGGCGGTCGAGCTTGGCGGTGGCGTGGTCGCGCAGCGCCGGGGTGACTTCAATCTGCTGGCCGCTGAGTTGGAATTGCATGGAGGCGCCTCCTCTGGTGGTGCAGTGCCGCGTTTCGCGGCGGGTGGACGTGCCGCGATCGGCTCGACCTGGCACGCCTTTCAGTCATCTCGTCTACAACACATGGGAACACTTTGGCGACAAGCAAGTTCCCGCCCGCGCCATGCCGCGACCGATCAGCCGGCGCGCTGGCGTTCGCTGGATGTGGGTATGCGCAGCCCCTCCCGGTATTTGGCCACGGTGCGGCGGGCAACCTGGATGCCCTTGGATTGCAATTCCTCGGCGATGGCCTGGTCGGACAGCGGCTTGCGCGGATTCTCCGCGTCGATGAGCTTGCGCAGCATGGCCTGGATCGCGGTGGCCGAGGCGCTGCCGCCGTCCTCGGTGGAGACGCCGCTGGAAAAAAAATACTTCAGCTCGAACGTGCCGCGCGGCGTGTGCAGGTATTTGCGGGTGGTGACCCGCGAGATGGTGGACTCGTGCATGCCCACCTCCTCGGCCACCTCGCGCAGCACCAGCGGGTGCATCGCTTCCGGGCCGTAGTCGAGGAAGGCGCTCTGCCGGCGCACGATCGCCTCGGCCACCTTGAGCAGGGTTTCGGCGCGCGATTCCAGGCTCTTGATCAGCCAGCGCGCCTCCTGCAGCTGGCCGCGCATCCAGCTGGCATCTTCGCCGCGGGCCTTGGCGATCAGCCCGCAGTAGTGCTGGTTCAGGCCCAGCCGGGGCTGCGAATCGGGGTTGAGGCTGACCCGCCAGCGCATGCCGTCGCGGATCGCGTAGGCGTCCGGCGCCACGTATTCCACCGGGGTGGCGTCCAGCGCCGCGCCGGGACGCGGGTCCAGGCTGCGGATCAGCACGGCGGCCTCGGCCACGTCGTCGGGCGAGGCGTGCAGGCGCCGCGCCAGCCGCGCGATGTCGTTGCGCGCCAGCAGCTCCAGTTCGCTGTCGACGATGCGCAGCGCCAGGCTGCGATGCGGCGTGTCGGCATCGAACTGCTCCAGTTGCACGCGCAGGCAGTCGCGCAGGTCCAGGCTGCCGACACCGGCCGGGTCGAAGCCTTGCAGCCGGCGGCGTACCGCCTCCACTTCCTCGACGCTGGCGTCGAAGCCGGCCGGCAGCGCGGCGAGCACCGCCTCCATGCCCTCGGCCAGGTAGCCGGCGGGATTGAGCGCGTCGATCAGCACCGTGGCGATCAGGTGTTCGCGCGGGTTGAACGAGGCCAGGTTGAGCTGCCAGGTCAGGTGTTGCTGCAGGGTTTCCGGGGCGGCGTTCTGCGGCTCGAAATCCTCGTCCCCGCGCGAACCGCTGTTGCTGCCCGGGCTGTTGCCGGAGAAGTCGATCGGCGATTCCGCCGCGCCGCCGCCGTCGGCCCAGTCGACGGCGCCCTCGTCGTTCTCGCTATGGCTTTCCGGCGCCTTGTCCGAGAGCTGGAAATCGCTCTCGGCGGCATCGAGGCTTTCGGTTTCCTCGTCCTCGATCTCCTCGGCAAACTCCAGCAACGGGTTGCTCTCGGCGATCTGCCGCAGTTCGGCTTCCAGCTCCAGCTGCGACAGCTGCAACAGGCGGATCGCCTGCTGCAGTTGCGGCGTCAGGGTCAGCTGCTGGTGGAGGCGAAACTGTAATGCGGGTTTCATGCCAGCCAGGTCGAAGGAACGTGCGGCCATCCTAGCGCGTGGCCGGAGACGCGGCCAGCGCGGCCCGTCACGTCCTCACTCAGAGCCGGAATTCGCGGCCCAGATAGACCTCGCGGACCTTTTCGTCGGCCAGGATGTGCGCCGGCGTGCCCCGCGACAGCACCTCGCCCTCGTTCAGGATGTAGGCGCGGTCGCAGATGCCCAGGGTTTCGCGCACGTTGTGGTCGGTGATCAGCACGCCGATGCCGCGTTCCTTGAGGT
>CALCWL010000034.1 GCA_937906285.1 uncultured Rhodanobacter sp.
AGCCACTGCCTGCCGCTGCGCCGCAACGTCAAGGCCACCGACGCGGTGATGGACGCGCCGTACTGCATCGCCATCGACGAGGCCGAGAACCGCCTGCACGTGCAGAAGGCTGTCATGGCCGCGCTGGTGCGCGGCCGGGAATAGGGAATCGGGAATAGGGAATCGGTCGAGCCGATATCCGGAGCTGCCATGTACATGCCGAAACATTTCGTCGAGACGCGCGTCGAGGTCCTGCACGGGCTGATGCGGGACTATCCATTCGCCACCGTGGTGGCGAGTACGGCCAACGGCCTGGTCGCCAACCACCTGCCATTCGAGCTGGTCGGCGGCCTGCTGCACGGCCATGTCGCCCGCGGCAACGAGCTGGCGCAGCTGGACGGCGCCGAGGTGCTGTTGGTGTTCCAGGGTCCGGACGGCTACATCAGCCCGAACTGGTACCCGACCAAGCAGGAAACGCATCGCGAGGTGCCCACCTGGAACTACGCGGTGGTGCACGTGCACGGCCGCCTGCGCGTGATCGACGACGCCGACTGGTTGCGTCGCCTGCTGGAAACCCTGACCCGTCGCCACGAAGCGGATCAGCCGCAGCCGTGGAAGATGAGCGACGCGCCGGAAGACCACATCGAGAAGTCGCTGCGTGCGATCGTCGGCCTCGAAGTCGCGATCGAGCGCATCGAAGGCAAGTTCAAGCTCAATCAGAACCACCCCGCGCGCAACCGCGCGGGCGTGATCGCCGGTCTGCGCGAGCGAGACGGCGATGGAGACGCGGAATTGGCCGCGCTGATGGAACAACAGGAGCAGGCATCGTGACTCATCCGCATCACTATCGCGTCGACGTGGAGTGGACCGGCAACCGCGGCAGCGGTACGGACGGCTACCGCAACTACAGCCGCGACCACGTGATCCGTGTCGCGGGGAAACCCGAGCTGGCCGGCTCGTCCGATCCGACGTTCCGCGGCGACGCCGCCCGGCACAACCCCGAGGACATGCTGGTGGCCGCGCTGTCGGCTTGCCACATGCTGTCCTATCTGCACATGGCCACCGTGGCCGGCGTGGTGGTGACGGCCTACACCGATGCCGCCGAAGGCAGCATGGTCACCGAAGGCGACGGCGGCCGCTTCGTCGAGGTGGTGCTGCGTCCCACCGTGACGATCAGCGCCACCAGCGATCCGGCCAGGGCCGAGGCGGCGCACGAAACCGCGCACCACGCCTGCTTCATCGCCAACTCCGTGAATTTCCCGGTGCGCTGCGAACCGCGCATCGTCATCGCGTCCGCCTGACCGTTCTACTTTCCAGGATCTGTAAGCCATGAGCAAAGACATCGTCCTCGCCTTTTCCGGTGGCCTCGACACCAGTTTCTGCGTGCCTTACCTGCAGGAGCGCGGCTGGGCCGTGCATACCGTGTTCGCCGATACCGGTGGTGTCGACGCCGAGGAGCGCGCCTTCATCGAGCACCGTGCGAAGGAGCTGGGCGTGGCCAGCCACGTCACGGTGGATGGCGGCCCGGCGATCTGGGCGGGCTTCGTCAAGCCGTTCGTGTGGGCGGGCGAGGGCTACCAGGGCCAGTACCCGCTGCTGGTGTCCGAC
>CALCWL010000035.1 GCA_937906285.1 uncultured Rhodanobacter sp.
GCGGTGGTCCTGAAGACCAACCGCTACGATGCGCAAACCGGCGTGCTGCAGCTGACCGAAGCCGAAGCGGCTGCCTACCGGCAACAGATCGGCTACTGGACTGATTATTTCAAGGACCCGACGAAAAACGGGGGACTCCGGCCAGGCCTGATCAGCGACCCGGCGGAGTTGCACCAGTTCACCGCCTTCGTGACCTGGGCGGCGTGGGCTTCGGTGGCGACGCGGCCGGGTACGGATGCGTCGTACACCAACAACTTCCCCTATGACCCCAGCGTCGGCAATGTGCCTACCGGCAGCGCCCTGCTGTGGAGCGCGCTGAGTCTGCTGGTGCTGCTGGCCGGCATCGCCACCGTGCTGCTGGCGTTCGGCAAGTTCGACTACCTGGGCTGGATCAGCCGCGGCCACCACGTGCATCCGCAGCTGCTGCCGGGGCAAGCCGGCGCGGGCCAGCGGGCGCTGATGAAGTTCTTCGTGGTGGTGGCGCTGCTGTTCCTCATGCAGACCCTGGTTGGCGGTGGCGTGGCCCACTTCCGCGCCGATCCCGGGAGCTTCTACGGCTTCCAGCTGGAGAACATCTTCCCCAGCAACCTGCTGCGCACCTGGCACCTGCAGACGGCGATCTTCTGGATCGCCACCGCGTACGTCGCCGCCGCGCTGTTTCTGGGCCGCTCCCTGCGCGCGCCGGACGACGAGCCGCGCTGGTTGAGCGGCTGGGTGCACCTGCTGTTCGCCGCCTTCGTGGTGGTCATCGGCGGCAGCCTGCTCGGCGTGTGGGCCGGCATCGAGCAGAAGCTGGGCAACCTCTGGTTCTGGTTTGGCGATCAGGGCTGGGAGTACCTCGAACTGGGCCGGGCCTGGCAATACCTGCTGGTGGTCGGCCTGCTGGTGTGGTTCGCCATCCTGTGGGTGCTGGCGCGCCCGCGCGCGGTGGCCAACGAGGCCGCGCGTCCGCTGGCCAGGATGTTCATGTTTGCGGCCGTCGCCATCCCGGTGTTCTACGTGCCGGCGGTGTTCTTCGGCGCCGAGACCAACTACACCGTGGTCGACACCTGGCGCTTCTGGATCATTCACCTGTGGGTGGAAGGCTTCTTCGAGTTCTTTGCCACCACGGTGGTGGCGCTGACCTTCTATCAACTGGGCCTGACCCGGCGCAACGTGGCGCTGCGGGTGATCTACCTGGACGCCATCCTGTATTTCCTCGGTGGCCTGATCGGCACCGGGCACCACTGGTACTTCACCGGCCACACGAACTTCAACATGGCGCTGTCGGCCCTGTTTTCGGTGCTCGAGGTGGTGCCGCTGACCCTGCTGACGCTGGACGCCTGGGATTTCGTGCGCACCACGCGCGGCGACTGCGCGGTGTGCGGCAAGGCGGTCAAGGTGCCGCACAAGTGGACGTTCTACTTCCTGATGGCCGTAGGCTTCTGGAACTTCGTCGGCGCGGGCATGTTCGGCTTCTTCCTGAACCTGCCGATCGTCAGCTACTACGAGGTGGGCACCCAGGTCACGCCGACGCATGGCCACGCGGCGCTGATGGGCGTGTTCGGCATGCTGGCGATCGCGCTGATGGTGTTCTGCCTGCGCCAGGTCAGCAGCGACGCGCGCTGGCCCGGGATAGAAAAATACGTCAAGTTCGCGTTCTGGGGCACCAACATCGGCCTGATGCTGATGATCCTGATGAGCCTGTTCCCCAGCGGCGTGATGCAGCTGTGGGACGTGGTCGAGCACGGCTACTGGCACGCGCGCAGCGTGGAATACATGGCCACGTCGCGTTCGCACCTGGTGGAATGGCTGCGCCTGCCCGGCGACCTGATCTTCATCATCTTCGGCGCGATTCCGTTGCTGATCGCTTCGGTCAAGGGCTGGCTGGGCGTGCGGGCGGACGCCCGGGCGCAAGCGCGCTGAGCCGTTGCACATGAAAAAGCCCGCGTCGACGATGTCGGCGCGGGCCTCGGGGCTTGCGAGGGAGGCGGTTACTTCGCGACGACGCGAACCATCTCCAGGCACTTGTTGGAGTAGCCCCATTCATTGTCGTACCAGCTGACCAGCTTGACGAAGCTGTCATCCAGCGCGATGCCGGCGTCGGCGTCGAAGATCGAGGTGCGGGCGTCGCCGCGGAAGTCGGTGGCCACCACCTTGTCCTCGGTGTAGCCCAGGATGCCCTTGAGCGCGCCTTCGCTCTGCGCCTTCATCTCGGCCTTGATTTCCTCGTAGGTCGCCGGCTTCTCCAGCTCCACGGTGAGGTCGACCACCGAGACGTCCGAGGTCGGCACGCGGAAGCTCATGCCGGTGAGCTTCTTGTTGAGCTCGGGGATCACCACGCCGACGGCCTTGGCCGCGCCGGTGGACGACGGGATGATGTTCTCCAGGATGCCGCGGCCGCCGCGCCAGTCCTTGTTGCTGGGGCCGTCCACGGTCT
>CALCWL010000036.1 GCA_937906285.1 uncultured Rhodanobacter sp.
CCAGAACCGCCGCATCACCAACGTGGTGATGATGGGCATGGGCGAGCCGCTGGCCAATTTCGAGAACGTGCTGAAGGCGATGAAGCTGATGCGCGACGACCTGGGCTTCGGCCTGGCATCGAAGCGCGTCACGCTGTCCACCGCCGGCCTGGTGCCGCTGATCGACCAGCTGTCCGACGCCATCGACGTATCGCTGGCGGTGTCGCTGCACGCGGCCAACGACGAGCTGCGCACCGAGCTGATGCCGATCAACAAGCGCTACCCGATCGCCGAGCTGCTGGCCGCCTGCCAGCGCTGGGTCGCGCGCAAGCCGCGCACCTCGATCACCTTCGAATACACCTTGATGAAGGGCGTCAACGATCAGCCCGAGCACGCCCGCCAGCTGATCAAGCTGATGCGCAAGTTGCCCACCTGCAAGGTCAACCTGATCCCGTTCAATCCCTTTCCGGGCACGCAGTTCGCGCGATCGGACGCGGCTGCAATCCATGATTTCCAGAGTCAGCTGCTCAATGCCGGCGTGCTGACCATGCTGCGCCGGACCCGCGGCGACGACATCGACGCGGCCTGCGGCCAGCTGGCGGGGCAGGTTGCCGACCGCACCCGCCGCAGCGCCGAACTTCGCAAGCGGCAGAACCAGGGGGCTTCGCATGCGCTTTGACCGGTGGTTGATTCCGTGCCTGTTGTTCGCGCTGGCCGGTTGCGTCACCACGCACACCAATACCGGCGCACTGGGCAAGCCGCTGCCGCAGGAAACCAAGGCCGAGCAGGCCAAGGAAGCGGCACGCATCCACACCGAGCTGGGCCAGCATTACCTCACCATCGGCGACATGCAGACGGCGCTGGCCAAGGTGCAGATGGCGCTGAAGTTCGACCCGAACTACGCGCCGGCGCATACGGTCATCGCCTTCATCTATGCGCGCATCGGCAACGTGGCCGAGGCGGAGAAGCATTACCGCAAGGCGGTGGAGCTTGAGCCGACCAAGGGCGCGTGGAACAACAACCTCGGCCAGTTCCTGTGCTCGCGCGGCGACTATGTCGAGGGCGAGACCTATTTCCGCAAGGCCGTGGCCGATCCGTTCTATGCCACGCCTTCCGAAGCGCTCGCCAATGCCGGCGTCTGCCAGATCATGGCGGGCGACAAGACCAGGGCCGAAGCGGATTTTCGTGACGCCATCGCGCGAAATCCGCAGAATGGCGAGGCACTCTTCCAGCTCGCAAACCTTCTTTACCAGGGGAAAGATGCGTTTCGCGCAAGGGCATTCCTGCAGCGCTTCGATGCGCTGGGCAAGCCGACTGCCGCCGCGCTGAAACTGGGGTACGACATCGAATCAAGCATGGGCAACCCGGAGGGGGCCCGCAATTATCTCAAGCGACTGCGCAGCCAGTTCCCGGACTCGGAACAGGCGCACGCCCTTGACTCCATCGACAACCCATGATGTCCATGCAGCAGTCTCCCATGTTCGAACACGCGCCTGAAGGCACCCATTCTTCCCTCGCCAGCGGGGCAGGGCTGGGAGCGACCGCCGGTGAATCGGCCCAGCCGAGTTTCGGCAGCCGGTTGCGCGCGGCGCGCGAGGCGCGCGGACTCGATCTCGAGGCCTGCGCCAACGCGCTGCGGTTGCCGGTGCGGGTGTTGCGCAAGCTGGAACTGGATCAGTACGACGGCACCGACTCCAAGGTCTACCTGGGCAGCTACATCGCCAAATACGGGCGCCATCTGGGCATCAACGAGGCCTCCATCCAGCTCGAAGTCGACCGCATCCGCCAGGTCGATACGCCACTGGTGACCAGTGGCGGCATCTCGCATTCGCGCTTCCTGTTCGATCGCTATGCCACCGCCGCCACCTACGTCGTGCTGACGCTGGTGATCGCCGTGCCGACGCTCTGGTTCGGCGTGAAAAGCACGCTGGATCGGGACATCACGCATCTTGCCCCGCTGGACGCCGCCCCGGTGGCGCAGCAGGAGCAGCCCGTCACCGGCACCTCGGCGACGGTCGCCGCCGATCACGCCGGCCAGCCGGCCGCGCCGGTGCAGGCCCCGGTCACCGACGCGGCCGCGGAGCAACCGTTGCTGGCCTCGATGGCGCCCTTCCCGAGCCTCGCCAGCGATACCCGTCCGGCGGTGCCGGCGCCGCCGGCAGCGGCGGTCGCCGCCGGCAGCGGTGGCCATCAGCTGGAGTTGACGCTCAGCGCGCCGAGCTGGGTCGAGGTGACCCGTGCCGACGGCACGCGTCTCGAATACGGTTTGCTGCCGGCGGGCAGTCACGCCGTCTATCACAGCGACCAGCCGCTGAACGTGAGCATCGGCAACGTCGGCGGCGCCCAGGTCGCGATCGACGGGCAGGCAGTGGGGATGGACGATTTCCGTCGCGCCAACGTCGCACATTTCCGCGTGCAAATGCAGGACGGCAAGGCCTCCGCTACCGCTCTCTGATCGGCACCGCCGCCTCTGCCGGCTCCTCAATTCGGTTATGCTTGCGCACTGCCCGCCTGCGACCAGGCGGGTGTGATCCACCCATTACCTGTGTTTACGCGCTGGACTGCGCCAAGCGGTGCGCGGCCTATTGAACGGTGATTGCATGGCATTTGAAGAGTACGACAAGTACGAACAGAGCGAGTTGGTACAGAAGTGGTTGCGCGAGAACGGCGTTTCGATCGTTGTCGGCGTTCTCATCGGACTGGTCGGCATCTTCGGATGGCAGCAATGGCGCAACCACCAGGCCCGCAACGAGAGCGCGGCCTCGCAGCTGTACCAGCAGGCCAAGGTGGCGCAGTTGTCGGGCAAGCCGGACGTGGCCGCCCAGTTGACCGACCAGTTGATGAAGGATTACGCCAAATCGCCGTATGCACTGTTCGCGGTCAGCGACCGCGCCCGCCAGCAAGTGCAGGACAAGCAACTGGACAAGGCGCAGGCCTCGCTGGAGTGGGCCGAGAGCCACACCACCGAAGAGCCGCTGAAGTCGCTGACCCTGGTGCGGATCGCGCGGGTCGAACTGGCGCGCGGCCAGGCCCAGGCCTCGCTGGCCACGCTCGACCGCGTGCCGGCCGGCAGCTTCCAGGGCATGGTGCAGGAACTCCGCGGCGACGCGCTGGTCAAGCTTGGACGCACGGATGACGCACGCAAGGCCTACCAGGCGGCCATGTCGGCAATGAGCGAGGACGCCCCGCAACGCGGCGCCTTGCAGATGAAACTCGATGACCTGGCCGTGGCCGGGAAGCAGGGTGCATGAAAGTTCACATGATCAAACGCGCCATGCTGGTTTCGCTGGTGTCGCTGCTGACGCTCGCCGGCTGCCACTCCTTCAAGAAGGAGAACGTGCAGCCGCCGACGCCGCTGGCCAAGGATTTCAAGCCGACGGTGCAGGTGACGCGGCTGTGGCGCGAACGGGTGGGCGACGGCGCGGGCGACAGCGGCGTGCGGCTGCGCCCGACCGTGGTCGACGGCGTGCTCTACGCAGACAGTACCGACGGCAAGCTGGCCGCCTTCGACGCGGCCACCGGCAAGACCCTGTGGTCGAAGAGTTCGCGCACGCACGGCTGGTTCGGCTGGGGCGACAAGAAGCGCAAGGACGCCCAGTATGCCGGCGGTCCGGCGGTCGGCGGCGACCTGCTCGCCGTGGGTACGCTGGACGGCCACGTGTATGGCGTCAACGCGAAGGACGGCAGCCCGCGCTGGGAAGCCGAACTCAATACCCAGGTGCTGGCCTCGCCGGTGATCGTCGGCAACCAGGTCATCGTGCGCGGCAGCAACGGTCGGGTTTATTCCCTTGATGCGGCCACCGGCGAACGCCAGTGGGTGAACGATCAGGGCAACGTTCCGCTGCTGAGCGTGCGCGGCAACGGCGGCTTGCTGGTCGCCAACGGCGTGGTGTTCTTCGGCAGCGACGACGGCCTGCTGGTCGCCTTGCGCCAGGACAACGGCAGCAAGCTGTGGGAGCAGCGCCTGGCCAGCGGCGAGGGCCGCACCGAGATCGACCGCCTGAACGATGCCGACGGCGCGATCCTGCTCGACGGCAGCACCCTCTACGGCACCGCCTACCACGGCAACGTGGTGGCCATCGACGGCCCCAGTGGCCGCCCGCTGTGGTCGCATCCGTTCTCCAGTTACACCTCGCTGGCGGCGAAGTACAACGCCATCTTCGGCGTCGACGACCAGTCGCGCGTGTGGGCCTTCGACAAGTCCGGCGGTGCCGACATGTGGAAGAACGACGCGCTCCGCTACCGCTGGCTGACCGGGCCGGCGGTACAGGGCAACTACGTGGTGGTCGGCGATGCCGAGGGCTACGTGCACTGGCTTCAGACCGGCGACGGCGCGTTGGCCGCGCGCGAACGGCTTTCCAAGAAGGCGATTCGCGCGCAGCCGCTGGTGGTGGGCGATGTCGTGTACGTCCAGGACGTGAAGGGCCACATCGGCGCCTACCGCCTGTCCTCGCCCTGATCGCGGGACGAAGTTTCCATGCTGCCCGTCGTCGCCCTGGTCGGTCGCCCCAATGTCGGCAAATCGACCTTGTTCAACGTGCTCACGCGCAGCCGCGACGCACTGGTGGCCGACATGCCCGGCGTCACCCGCGATCGCCACTACGGCGCCTGCCATCTGGGTGAACGCCCGTTTCTCGCGGTAGACACCGGCGGCCTGTCGGGTGTCGAGGAGACCATGGACGTGCTCACCGCGCGGCAGGTGCGTCTGGCGATCGAGGAGGCCCAGGTGCTGGTCTTCGTGGTCGATGCGCGCGACGGCCTGCTGCCGCAGGATCACGTGATCCTGGGCGAGTTGCGCCGCAGCGGCAAGCCGATCATCGCTGCCGTGAACAAGACCGACGGCCTGGACGAACAGGCCGCGCTGGCGGAATTCGCCGCCTTCGGCATGGCCACCACCTTGCCGATTTCCGCTGCGCACGGTCGCGGCACCGACGAGCTGATCCGCGCCGTGCTGCCGCTGTTGCCGCCGGACGAGGACGCCGCGGACGAGCCGGCCAGCGAGGACGGCAGCATCCGCGTGGCGATCGTCGGTCGCCCGAACGCCGGCAAGTCCACGCTGATCAACCGCCTGCTGGGCGAAGAGCGGCTGATCGTCTCCGACGTCGCCGGCACCACGCGCGACCCGATCCGCGTGGCGCTGGAGCGCGACGGCAAGCGCTACACCCTGATCGACACCGCCGGCATCCGGCGCAAGGCGCGGGTCGAGGAGGCGGTGGAGAAGTTCAGCGTGATCAAGACGCTGCAGTCGATCGCCGCCGCCCAGGTGGTGGTGATGATGGTCGACGCGCGCGAGAACCTGGCCGACCAGGACCTTACCCTGATCGGCTACGCCATCGACGAGGGCAGGGCGCTGGTGATCGCGCTCAACAAGTGGGATGGCCTGGACGCCTACCAGCGCGAGGAGTGCCTGCGCGCGCTGGATCGCCGGCTGGTGTTCGTCGACTGGGCCAGGCGCGTGCACATTTCCGCGCTGCACGGTTCCGGGCTGCGCGAGCTGATGCGCGCGGTGGTGCGCGCGCACGCGTCGGCAACCAGGGAGCTGAGCTCCTCCGATCTGACCCGCACGCTGGAAAAGGCCTACGAGAGCTACCAGCCGCCGCTGGTCAACGGCCACGCGCCGAAGCTGCGCTTTGCGCATCCGGGCGGCACCAATCCGCCGACCATCGTCATCCACGGCACGCGCACCAAGCACATCGCGCCGGCCTACCAGCGCTACCTGGAAAACTTCTTCCGCAAGCGCTACAAGCTCGAAGGCACGCCGATCCGCATCGCCTTCCGCGAGGGCGAAAACCCCTACGCCGGGCGCAAAAAGGTGTTGACCAAGGAACAACAGCACAAGGCGCGGCGTCGGCTCAGCGAACTGATCAAGCGCACGCGCTGATTGCCGGCGCTCGGGTGAGATCCGACCGCAGCAGCCCGTACACCGCTGCATCCCGCGGTTGCCCTTCCACCAGCAAGCGCTGGCGCGCGATCGACTCGAGTCGCGCGCCGATGCGCAGCGCCGTGGCGCGGCTGGCCGCGTTGTCCGGCAGCGCCACGATCTCGATGCGGATCAGTCCCAACTGCTCGAACCCGAAGCGGGCGACCCGCTGCGCCGCCATCGTCGCCAGCCCACGCCGCTGGCGGCTCTGACGCACCCAGTAACCGAGATTGGCGCGGCGGTGGATCGGCTCGAACTGGTTGAGTCCCACGCCGCCCAGCAGCGAGTCGTCGCCCGCGCTGCGCACCGCGAAGGCGAAGTGGTTGCCGGCCTGCCAGCCGGCCCGGCAATGCGCGATCCATGCCTCGGCGGCATCGCGGCCGTAGTCCGCGCGACACCACGGCAGCCAGCGCCCGACGCTGTCCACGGATTCGCGCACGGCATCCACCAGGGCGCCGGCGTCGACGTCGTGCCACGGGCGCAACCGCACGTGCGCGTCGCCCAGCTCGATCGTGTATTGCGGGTCGTGTTCCATCGGCCTGCCTGGTTGCCGGCGCACTGCCGTTTGTGTGCATGTCGTCCAGCCCGGATAATGCATCCTTTACGGCCAGGGATCAGCATGAGCGCGCGCATACTCGACGGCAAACGCATCGCCCGGGAACTGCTGGAACAGCTGCGCCTGCGCGTGGCCGAACGCGTCGGCCGGGGGCTGCCCGCGCCGGGGCTGGCCGTGGTGCTGGTCGGCAGTGACGCGGCCTCGGCCGTTTACGTGCGCAACAAGCGCAAGGCCTGCCACCAGGTGGGCTTCCGTTCCTTCGATCACGACCTTCCGGCCGAGACCACGCAGGCCGAGTTGTTCGCGCTGATCGACCGCCTCAATGCCGACCCCGAGGTGCACGGCATCCTGGTGCAGTCGCCGCTGCCGGCACACATCGACGAAGACGCGCTGGTCGACCGCATCGACCCGGACAAGGACGTGGACGGATTCCAGGCGGTCAACGTGGGGCGACTGGCGCTGCGCCGGTTCGGCCTGCGGCCGTGCACCCCGCGCGGCGTGATGACCCTGCTCGGCCATACCGACCGGCCGGTGCGCGGGCAGCATGCGGTCGTGGTGGGCGTGTCCAACCACGTCGGTCGGCCCCTGGTACTGGAACTGATGATCGCCGGCTGCACCACCACCTCGTGCCATCGCTTCACGCGGGATCTGGAAAGCTTCGTGCGCCAGGCCGACATCGTGATCGTGGCGGTCGGCAAGCCCGGGCTGGTGCGAGGTGACTGGATCAAGCCCGGCGCGGTGGTGATCGACGTCGGCATCAACCGGCTGGAAGACGGTCGGCTGGTCGGCGACGTGGAGTTCGACCCGGCCGCCGAGCGCGCCAGCTGGATCACGCCGGTGCCGGGCGGGGTGGGGCCGATGACCGTCGCCACCTTGATGGAGAACACGCTGGATGCGGCCGAGGCGCAAGCTGTCCGCGGCAGCGTCGGCCAGGTCGTTCGCTCAGGGGCAATGGCCGGCGCCGTGCGCGTCGAGTGAACAGGGGGTAGCGACCGCCTGGCCGCTTGCCGCATGGTCGGTCTGGATCGTCGTGTGGCTGATCGCGAAGCGGTCGCGCAGCAGGGTTTCCAGTTCGCGGCGCACGTCGTGGCAATCGACATCGGGTTCGACGAAAACGTGTGCCGACAGCGCCGGCATGCCCGAGGTCACTTCCCATACATGCAGGTCGTCCACCCGCGTGACCGCGGGCAGGGCGTGCATGGCCCGGGCGATCGTGTCCGGTTCCAGTCCGCGCGGCGCCGCCTCCAGGAAAACCCTGCCGGCATCGCGCACCAGGCCGACGCCGGCCTTGAGCATCAGCGCCGCCACCACCAGCGCCGCCAGCGAGTCGAACCGGCTCCACCCCGTCCACCACACCAGCACGCCGGCCACTGCCGTGGCGATGAACGCATAAAGATCGGTGAGGACGTGCTGGTAGCTGCCCTCGATGTTGAGGCTTTCCCGATTGGCCTTGTGCATCGCCCACACCGCCAGCAGGTTCACGCCGATGCCGGCCACCGCCACCACGGTGACCAGCAGGCCGTGCACGGCGGGCGGATGGATCAGTCGGCGCACGGCCTCGACCACGAACCACACCGACAGCAGCAGCAAGGTGACGCCGTTGGCTTGCGCGCTGAGAATCTCCACGCGCTTGAGCCCGAAGGTGTAGCTGCCGCTCGCCGGTCGGCTGGCCAGCCGCATCGCCACCAGCGCCAGGGCGATCGCGGCGACGTCGGTCAGCATGTGGCCGGCGTCGGAGATCAGCGCCAGCGATCGGGCAAGGATGCCGACCACCACCTCGACGATCATGAACCCCAGCAGCAACAGCAGCGCGACCGTCAGATAACGCCGGTCGGCATCGCGCGCCACCCCGTGGGCATGCGCATGGCCGGCCGCGTGGGCATGGTCGTTTCCCTGCGCATGATCGCGAGGATGATCGTGGTCGTGAGCGTGAGAGGAATGGGCGTGCACGGCGGCTCCTGCGAAGGTGGCCACGATACATGTCGGACGCGGTGCTATGTCATCACATCGACGGCGCGCCGCGCGGGTCCGGTGCTGGCGAGGGCAGTGAAGGAAACGTATAATTCCCTCTTTGCAGCGGGACATTTCGCATGCGCATCCTCGCCGAGGCCCTGACCTACGACGACGTCTATCTGGTTCCGGGCCATTCCGTCGTCCTGCCGCGCGACGTGAACACCTCGACGCGCTTCACCCGCGGCCTGCGCCTGAACATCCCGATCGTTTCCGCCGCGATGGATACCGTCACCGAGGCACGCCTGGCCATCACCATGGCGCAGAACGGCGGCATCGGCATCATCCACAAGAACATGACCGCCGAGCAGCAGGCCGCCGAAGTGCGGCTAGTGAAGAAGTTCGAGGCCGGCGTGATCCGCAGCCCGATCACCGTCGGACCGGAAACCTCGATCCGCGAAGTGCTGCGGCTCACCCACGCGCACAACATCTCCGGCGTGCCGGTGGTCGAGGGCAATCGGCTGGTCGGCATCGTCACCAGTCGCGACATGCGCTTCGAGCGCAAGCCGGACGATCCGGTGCGCAACATCATGACCCGCCAGGACAAGCTGGTCACGGTCAAGGAAGGCACCAGCCAGGACGAGGTGATGCTGTTGCTGCACAAGCACCGCATCGAGAAGGTGCTGGTGGTCAACGACGACTTCCAGTTGCGCGGCCTGATCACCGTGAAGGACATCCAGAAGGCGCGCGACAACCCGCACGCCGCGAAGGACAGCCACGAGGCGCTGCTGGTCGGCGCGGCCGTCGGCGTGAGCGGCGACACCGAGCAACGCGTGGCGGCCCTGGTCGATGCCGGCGTCGACGTGCTGGTGGTGGACACCGCGCACGGCCATTCGCAGGGCGTGATCGACCGGGTGGCCTGGGTCAAGAAGCACTATCCGCAGGTCCAGGTGGTCGCCGGCAACATCGTCACCGGCGAGGCGGCGCGGGCGCTGCTCGACGTGGGCGTGGACGCGGTCAAGGTCGGCGTGGGCCCCGGCTCGATCTGCACCACCCGCGTGGTGGCCGGCGTCGGCGTGCCGCAGATCACCGCGATCGACCTGGTCGCCACCGCGCTGAAGGACGAGATCCCGCTGATCGCCGACGGCGGCATCCGCTATTCCGGCGACATCCCCAAGGCGCTGGCGGCCGGCGCGTCCACCGTGATGCTGGGT
>CALCWL010000037.1 GCA_937906285.1 uncultured Rhodanobacter sp.
TGGTGCAGGGCGGCTATTCGCTCGCGCATGCGGTGATGATGATGATCCCCGAGGCATGGGCCGGCAATCCGTTGATGGACGAGCAGCGCCGCGCGTTTTATGAGTATCATGCTGCACTGATGGAGCCGTGGGACGGCCCGGCCGCGATCGCCTTCACCGACGGCCGCCAGATCGGCGCCACGCTGGACCGCAACGGCCTGCGTCCGGCGCGTTACCTGATCACCGACGACGACCTGGTGATCCTCGCTTCCGAGGCCGGCGTGCTCGCCGTGCCCGAGCCGCGCATCGTGAAAAAGTGGCGGCTGCAGCCCGGCCGCATGCTGCTGATCGACATGGAGGCCGGTCGCATCATCGACGACCGCGAGGTCAAGGACCAGCTGGCCAACGCGCGGCCGTACAAGCAGTGGATCGAACACATCCGCATCCGGTTGGACGACCTGCCGGTCGGCCGCGTCGAACCGCCCGCGGGCGAGCAGCTGGTGCAGCGCCAGCGCGCGTTCGGCTACACGCTGGAGGATCTCAAGTTCCAGCTGCTGCCGATGGCGCACGACGGCCAGGAGGCGATCGGCTCGATGGGCAACGACGCGGCGCTGGCGGTGCTGTCCGAGCAGAACAAGTCGCTGTACCAGTACTTCCGCCAGCTGTTCGCCCAGGTCACCAACCCGGCGATCGACCCGATTCGTGAGCAGCTGGTGATGTCGCTGGTGTCCTTCATCGGGCCGAAGCCCAACCTGCTGGACATCAACAACGTCAATCCGCCGCTGCGGCTGGAAGTGGCGCAGCCGGTGCTCGATGTGGCCGACATGGCCAAGATCCGCAAGATCGGGCGCTACTCCAACGGCAAGTTCCGCAGCTTCGAACTGGACATCACCTATCCGGCGGCGTGGGGCAAGCAGGGCATCGAGGCGCGGCTGGCCTCGCTGTGTGCCCAGGCCGTCGACGCGATCGGCCAGGGCCACAACATCCTGGTCGTGTCGGACCGCCACGCCGGCCGCGAGCGCGTGGCGATCCCGGCGCTGCTGGCCACCTCGGCAGTGCACCAGCACCTGGTCAACCGCGGCCTGCGCACCAGCACCGGGCTGGTGGTGGAGACCGGCTCGGCACGCGAGGTGCACCACTTCGCCCTGCTCGCCGGCTACGGCGCCGAGGCGATCCACCCGTACCTGGCGATGGAGACGCTGGCCCGCCATGCGGCCGACAGCGGCGCGATCGCCGCGGAGCAGGCGATCGCGCACTACATCAAGGCGATCGGCAAGGGGCTGCAGAAGGTGCTGTCCAAGATGGGCATCTCCACCTACATGTCCTACACCGGCGCGCAGATCTTCGAGGCGGTGGGGCTGAACAGCGAACTGGTGGAGACCTATTTCAGCGGCACCGCCAGCACGATCGAGGGCATCGGCCTGTTCGAACTGGCGGCCGAAGCGCTGCGTCTGCACGAGGCGGCGTGGGCCGACGACGCGCAGCCGGCGCTCGACAACGGCGGCGAGTACGCTTGGCGCGCCGATGGCGAAGCCCACCTGTGGACGCCCGATTCCATCGCCAAACTGCAACACGCCACCCGCGCCAACAGCGCGACGACCTACGCCGAATACGCGCGGCTGATCAATGACCAGACGCGCCGCCAGCTGACCTTGCGCGGGCTGTTCGAATTTCGCATCGACCCGGCCGCCGCGATCGCGCTGGACGAGGTCGAGCCGGCGGCGGAGATCGTCAAGCGCTTCGCCACCGGCGCGATGTCGCTGGGTTCGATCTCCACCGAGGCGCACGCCACGCTGGCGGTGGCGATGAACCGCATCGGCGGCAAGTCCAACACCGGCGAAGGCGGCGAGGACGAGGCGCGCTACCGCGACGAGGCGCGCGGCATCGCCATCGGCGAAGGTGCAACGCTGGGCAGCATCCTTGGCGCCGAGCGCATCGAGAGCGACCTCGCCCTCGAACCCGGCGATTCGCTGCGCTCGCGCATCAAGCAGGTGGCCTCCGGCCGCTTCGGCGTGACCGCGGCGTACCTGGTCTCGGCCGACCAGATCCAGATCAAGGTGTCGCAGGGCGCCAAACCCGGCGAGGGTGGCCAGTTGCCCGGCCACAAGGTGTCCGACTACATCGCGCAGCTGCGCTTCTCGGTGCCCGGCGTGGGGCTGATCTCGCCGCCGCCGCACCACGACATCTACTCGATCGAGGACCTGGCCCAGCTGATCCACGACCTGAAGAGCTGCAACCCGCAGGCGTCGATCTCGGTGAAACTGGTGTCCGAGGTCGGCGTGGGCACGGTCGCCGCCGGCGTGGCCAAGTGCAAGGCTGACCACGTGGTGATCGCCGGCCATGACGGCGGCACCGGCGCCTCGCCGTGGTCGT
>CALCWL010000038.1 GCA_937906285.1 uncultured Rhodanobacter sp.
ATCAGCATCGACACCGAACACATCGCCGGGATCGCGCAGAAGGCCGTGGGGCTGAAGGAAATCGTGCAGCTGCGCGAAAGCACCCGCGGCATCTCGCTGATCATCGGAGTCGACCGGCTGGATTATTCCAAGGGCCTGCCGCATCGATTCCAGGGTTACGCGCGGCTGCTCGAACGCGACCCGGAGCTGCACCGCCGCGTCACCTTCATGCAGATCGCGCCACCCTCGCGCGGCGCGGTGCTGGAGTACCGGGCGATCCGCCGCGAGCTGGAGCGCAGCGCCGGCCACATCAACGGCAAGTACGCCGCGCCGGACTGGGCGCCGATCCGCTACATCAACAAGTCGTTCCCGCACCGCCTGCTTGCCGGCTACTACCGCAGCGCGCGCGTGGGGCTGGTCACGCCGCTGCGCGACGGCATGAATCTGGTGGCAAAGGAATACGTGGCCTGCCAGGACCCGGAAGACCCCGGCGTGCTGGTGCTCTCGCGTTTCGCCGGAGCCGCGCTGGAACTGGGCGATGCCTTGCTGGTCAACCCGGCCGACACCGAAGAGGTCGCCGACGCCCTGGAGCAGGCGTTGCACATGCCGCTGGTCGAACGGCGCCGGCGCTGGAAGGCGATGATGCAGGTGCTGCGCCACAACGACATCACGCACTGGCGCACCAGTTTTCTGCAGGCGCTGCGCGCGCCCAGGAAACTTGCGCCGAATCAGCCCTGAGCCAGCCAGATCAGGCTGGCGAAGCGGCCGCTGGCGGCGCCGTCGCGCCGGTACGAGTAGAACCGCGTGTCGGCATGGGTGTCGTTGCCGCCGCCATTGACACGCGTCACGCCGGCGCGCGCCAGACGCTGCCGCGCCAGTGCGGCCAGGTCGCAGCGCCAGTGGCCCGGACGCGTGGCCTCGAAGCACGCCGCGGCAGCGGCGTCGCGGGCGACGAAGGCGGCACGCACTTCCTCGCCCACCTCGTACGACGGCGCGCCGATGCACGGGCCCAGCCACGCCAGCACGCGCGCGGGCGGGCTGACCATCTGGGCCAGAGTGGCTTCCAGCACGCCGGCGGCAAGGCCGCGCCAGCCGGCATGGGCGGCACCGATCTCGCCGCCGTCCTCGCTGCACAACAGCACCGGCAGGCAATCGGCGGTGAGGATCGCCAGCACGGTGCCGGGGATGTGCGAGACCGCGGCATCCGCCTGCGGCTCGTGTGCGCTGGGCAGCGGGCCGAGTTCGGCCACGCCGCAACCGTGCACCTGATGCAACCAGCGCGGCGCGGCCGGCAGTCGCAGCGCCTGCTGCAGCGCGCCGCGGTTCGCCATCACGGCCTCGGCCGCATCACCGCTGCGCAGGCCGAGGTTGAAGCGCTCGAACGGCGCGGAAGACACGCCCGGTCCCAGCCGCGTGGTGACGGCCGCGTGGACTTGCGGCGGCGCGGGCCAGTCGGGAAAGATCCAGCTTTCAGTCATGGGGCCGGGATTGGAGATCGGGGATCGGGGATTCCCCAAGCATCGCACGGCTGGCGGCGGCGCGTACCGACCCATCAATACGGGTCCGGACCGTGTTCGGCCAGATCCGCACGCAGCGCCTCGATCAGGGCCAATTGATCGGCGGGGCGTTCGGCCGTGAACGACAGCGCCTCGCCGGTGACCGGATGCACGAACGAGAGTTTCTCCGCGTGCAGCGCCTGCCGGCGGAAGCCGCGCAAGGCGGCGACCAGGCCGTCACTGGCGCCCTTGGGCAACTTGAGGCCGCCGCC
>CALCWL010000039.1 GCA_937906285.1 uncultured Rhodanobacter sp.
GCCGGCGAGCTGGTCTACATCGCGCCGACGCGGGTCAACCTGCAGCTGGCGCAGGAGCGCTGGCCGCAGGTGCGCTTCGCCGCCACGCGCGAGCATGCCGCCTCCGTGGAAGCCTGAGCAAAGCCGGGCAGCGCGCCCTGCTGGTCAGCGCGTCGACACCCCGCTACTTTGGGCGTTCGCACAAGGGGAGGCTGCATGCAACAACAGCGGTTGGCGTTTTCCACACCAGTCACGGCACCTCGGTGGCAGCGTTGGCTGCTGTTTTCCCCGCCGGCGCGGATCGCGATCTTCGTGGCCTGGCTGGTGGGCCTCATGGTGGCGGTGCAGTTCGTCTTCTTCGCGCTGGGCCTGGGCAAGGACACGCCGACATTGCTGCGTGACCTGGCACAGTTCGCCGTGCGGGCGCTGGTGCCGCTGGCGGCGTACCTGATCCTGGTGAAGCTGATCGAACGCCGAGCGCTGGTCGAGTTGGCGCCACGCACGCTGCTGCCGCAGGGTTTGCTCGGCATGCTGGTCGGACTGGTCCTGTTCAGCGCCGTGGTGGCGGCCCTGTGGCTGGCCGGCAGCTACCACGTGGAGGCCATCCGCGCGGATGCGCCCTGGCTGGGCGCGCTGCTGGTGGTGGGGCTGGGCGCCGGCATCGGCGAGGAGATCATGTTCCGCGGCGTGCTGTTCCGCATCGTCGAGGAAGGCCTGGGCACCTGGTGGGCGCTGGCCATCTCGGCCCTGCTGTTCGGCGCGGTGCACATCGCCAATCCCGGCGCCACGCTGTGGAGCTCGGCGACCATCGCGATCGAGGCGGGCCTGCTGTTCGGCCTGCTCTATCACGTGACGCGCTCGCTGCCGACATGCATGGGCGTGCACGCGGCATGGAACTTCGCCCAGGGCACGATCTACGGCATTCCGGTCTCGGGCTCGCCGGCGGACGGCTGGCTGGTATCCACCCGCAGCGGCCCGGACTGGCTGAGCGGTGGCGTGTTCGGCGCCGAGGCGTCGGTGGTCGCGCTGGCGTTGTGCACGCTGTGTACGCTGGGCCTGCTGGTGTTCGCCCTGCGCCGCGGCAGCATCGTGCCGCCGTGCTGGCGGCGTCGGAATCCGTAAAGCTCAGCTGCGCTTGCGCGGCGACAGCCACATCAGCACGCGCGCCCGGAACACCGTCTCGCCCGCGTCATCGACCACCTCGACCTTGACCGGCCACTCCTGGCTCGCGCCTGCCAGCGGCGCGGCCGCCTCCGGCGTTGCCGTGCCGTGCATCGTGCCGACTGCCTTCTTCAGGTACTCGACGTTCATGCCCTTGGGTATCCAGCGCATGTCCGCCGGCACGGTTGCCTCGGCCATCATGCCGGCAGTGAGCTCGGCCAAGTTGCACAGTGCGATCGCATGCACCGTGCCGATGTGGTTGTGCACGCGGCGGCGGTCGCGGATGCGCACCTCGCAGCGGCCCGGCTGCAGCATCACGAAGCGCGGCGCGATGGTGGTGAAGTAAGGCGCCTTCAGGCAGATCAGTCGCGAGAAGAGCCAGTGGCCGGCGGGCCAGCGCGTGATGCGCCGATACAGCGACAGTACCGAGGCGCTCATCGGTCATCCTCCGACATGGAACCGGCCGGCACGATTCACTCGGCGTCGGCGCGCGTCTTGAACGCACGCATCTCGTCGGTATCGAAATCGTCCACCGAGATGAACTCGAACACGCCCTCGCGCACGCGCTTGAGCAGATCGGCCTCGGCCCGGGAGATCACTCCGGCCTGCTGCGCCTCGGCGAGCTGATCCAGGTAATCGTGCGAGCTGAACTGGCCGGCTTTCTGCGCCTTGCCGAACTTGCGATCGACCGGCTCGGCGGCGATCACGTCCGGCAGCAGCGCCTTCATGCGGCCGACGGTGTTGTTCGGCGTGGGCGTGGTGTAGACCCACGCGGTGAGCCGGTCGAGCGCCTCGTTCGGCGCGGTGAGCAGGGCCGCCACGCGACGCCCGAGGCGATCGGACGGCGGCACCTCGCGCCGCCCCAGCGGGAACACCAGCGCGCGCAGCAGCCACGCCACCGGGCGCACCGGGAAGTTGCGGATCGCGCCGTCCAGCGCGTTCTGGGTAAGCCACATGCACTGGTGGAAGGCCCAGGCCAGCATCGGGCGGTCGGCCTGCGGGCGACCGTTGTCCTCGTACTGCTTGAGCATGGCACTGGCGATGTACAGGTAGCTCAGCACGTCGCCCAGGCGCGCGGACAGCTTCTCCTTGAACTTCAGCTTGCCGCCGAGCACACCCATGAAGACGTCGGCGCACAGCGCCAGTGCGGCCGAGTAGCGATCCAGCTTGCGGTAATAGCGCCGCGTGTACGCATCGCCCGCCGCCTCGCCGAGTTGTGCACCGCTCAAGGCCATCGCAAAGCTGCGCACGGCGTTGGAGATGCCGAAGCCGATGTGGCTGAACAACAGGCGGTCGAACACCTTCAGCTGCTCGCCGCGGTCGGCGATCGACAGCGCCTGCATTTCCTTCAGCACGTAGGGATGGCAGCGGATCGCGCCCTGGCCGAAGATCATCAGGCTGCGCGTCATGATGTTCGCGCCTTCCACCGTGATCGCGATCGGCACCGC
>CALCWL010000040.1 GCA_937906285.1 uncultured Rhodanobacter sp.
GCCGACCTGGTGCTGCCGCCCGACGCGGCCGAGCACGCCACGCGGGTGCTGCGGCTGCCCGCAGGTGCGCCGGTGGTGCTGTTCAACGGCGACGGCTGCGACTACGCGGCCACCATCGGCAGCATCGACAAGCGCGCGGTGCGGGTGCAGGTGACGACGTGCAGCCCCGTGCACAACGAGTCGCCCCTGCCACTGCTGCTCGCCCAGGGTATCGCGCGCGGCGACAAGATGGACCTGATCGTGCAGAAGGCCACCGAACTGGGCGCGACCGGCATCGTGCCGCTGCTGACCGAACGCTCGGAAGTGCGGCTGGACGCGGAGCGGGCCGCCAAGCGGCTGGCGCATTGGCAGTCGGTGGCGATCAGCGCCTGCGAACAGAGCGGCCGCGCACGCATCCCGCGCATCGCGCCGATCCAGCCGCTGGCGGCATGGCTGGGCGGGTTGGCTGATGACGGCGCGCTGCGACTGGCCCTGCTGCCTCAAGCTGAAAAGACCATCGGCGCGCTGCGCTTCGGCACCGCCGGCGGCGTGCTGGTGATCGGCCCGGAAGGTGGTCTCGGTGAGGCCGACACCCGCGCGCTGGCCCAGCACGGCTTCCAGGGCCTGCGCCTGGGGCCGCGCATCCTGCGCACCGAGACGGCAGGCCTGGCCGCGCTCAGCGCCTTGCAGGCCTGCCACGGTGACCTCGCGACCGCCGGCGGGTGAACCGCGCTACAAGGCGTAGTTGACGCCGAGCAGCACGGTGCGCCCCCAGGTGTCGTACTCCAGCGGACGCGCGACCTCCACGCTGTTCGGCAGGCCGGCGACCTGTTCCGACTCGAACGGTTCGTTGGTCAGGTTGGATACCTGCAGCAGCAGCGACAAACCCTTCAGTCGCCCGTCCGGAAACTCGTAGCTGGCCTGCAGGTCGGTTTCCTTGTTGGCGCGGATGCGCGTGTAGCCGATCTGGTCGAACAGCGCCACGGCCTCGCCGGTGAAACTGGAGCGGTAGCGCTCGGCCACCCGCAGCGCGACACCGTGGGCCTCGTAGTAGATCTGCAGGTTGGCGGTCTTGCGCGACAGGCCCGGCAGCGATTTGGGTCCACCCGGAATGTTCGAGATGGTGCTGTCGGGGATGGTGCTGTTGGTCAGTGCGAAATTGGCCTGGACGCCGAAGCCGGCCAGTGCCGGCGACAGCCGCGCCCCGGACAGCGCCCCTTCCAGCTCGACGCCCTGCATGCGGCCGCCGGTGCCGTTCTGCGGGGTGGAGAACGTACCGATATTGCTGCTCGGCGTCAGCAGCGGGTTGTTGTTGGTGTAGCCGCTGAAGTCGTAATCGGCCACGGTGCGGGTGTAGATGTAATTGAGGATGTTCTTGTTGAACACGTCGATGCCGACATAGGTGGCGTCGTCGAAATACTTCTCCCACGCCAGGTCGGTGCCGACGGCGATGTACGGGCGCAGCTTCGGGTTGCCGCCGCTGCCCGACCAGCGCACCTGGCCGGCACCGGGACCGTCCTGGACTTCGGAGACCGCGGCGGACGAAGCCACCTTCTCGTCGTCGATGCGCCCGCGGGTCAGCGTCTTGGCGAAGCCGAAGCGCAGATACTGCTTGTCACCCAGCTCGGCCACCAGGTTGAGGCTGGGCAGCACCTTGGTGTACGTGGCGCCGCCGGTGAGCGCGCCGACCTTGTCGTTGCCGGTGGTCTGGAACGCCTGCGAGGATTGCTCGGTGCGCACCACCTGCACGCCCGCGTTGCCGCGCAGGGGAATGCTGCCCAGCGTGGTGTCCAGGTTGAACTTCAGGTAGGCCACCGGCACTTTCTCGCGCACCGTGTAGTTGCGGTCGTAATCACCCGCACCGTTGCGCTGGGTGAGATAGAACTGCCGATCCAGCGCGGCCAGCACGTCGTAGTCCACGATCGGGCCGATGCCGCCGTAGCCCAGCGAGGTGCGGCCGCGCAGCACCGCCGGGTCGATCGGCACGCCGAAGGCGTGATCGTAGGTGCCCGGGTCGGAACCGTTGCCGTTGAGGTAGGCGAAGAACACATCGGCCTGCTTGGTCTTCTCGCGATCGGACCAGGCGATGCCGGCATCGACGCTGGAGAAGATCCAGCCCAGCGGATGGGAGATCGCCAGTCGCGCGGATTTCAGGTGATCCTTCTGCCGGTCGAATTCCTGGCGGCCGTTGTAGCTGTAGTTGTCCGGGTCGGTGAACACCAGGCTGGCCGGATCGCCCGGGTCGAACGAGGTGCGAAAGTCGGGGAAACCGAAATCGCGCGGCGTGGTGAACTGCACGTCGCCGAGCGCGCCGCCGGGCAAGCCGGTGAACGTATAGGCGTCGAGCAGTTTCACCCGCGCCGAGGAATAGGCCATGTCGCCACTGACGACCCAGCCGTCGCCGAAGTGGATCTCGTTGCTCCAGTCCGCCGAGAACAGGTAGTCACGCTCGCGGTTGTAGCCGTTCTGCAGGATGGGCGCGATGCCCATGAGCGTGCCTGAGGTGACCAGCGGATAAGGCTGCAACGGCACCGTCCCGACGTTGGCGTAGGACACGTTGTCGTACGGGCTGCTGGACCACTGCAGGCCGTTCTTGTACGAGCGCTTGTCGAAGCGGGAGTAGAACAGATTCAGCGTGGAGTAGTAGGTGTCGTTCGGCGCCCACTCCAGCACGCCCATCACGCCGTCGCGCACCTGGTCCTGCGACAGCGCGCGCAACTGCATGCCTTCCTGCGAAATCACGTTGTCGGGCATGCCCGGCGTATGCGGCCCGCCCCAATTCTGGTCGATGCCGGCAGTGCCGTTGTCCACGCTCCACCACCACGCCTGGTACTGCCGCTGCTGGATCGGCGCATCCTCGCGCGCCGCACCGAGCGCGATGCCCAGCGTGTGGTCGAAGAACTGGTCGATCCAGGACAGGCTGAAGCGGTTCCCCCAGTCGCCCACACCGGAGCCTGGGTTGAGCGAGCCGTTGCTGCCGCGCTGCCCGCGCAGGTTCGCTGCCAGCTTCATGCCATCGAAGTCCAGCGGCTTGATGGTGTGCATGTCGACGGTGCCGGCCAGGCCCTGGCCGAGCAGGCTGGCGTCGGGTGTCTTGTAGACCACCACCTGGTTGATCAGCTCGGCCGGATACTGGTTGAATTCCACGCCGCGGTTCTCGCCGGTCGAGGCCTGTTCATGGCCGTTCAACAGCGTGGCGGTGAAATCAGGCGACAGGCCGCGAATGGAGATCTGGTTGGCCTGCCCGTCCAGCCCGCGCTGGGTGGCCAGGCCGGAGAGGCGCGACAGGCTGTCGGCGATGCTCGGGTCGGGCAGCTTGCCGATGTCCTCGGCCGAGACGACCTCCACGATCTCGTTGGACTCGCGCTTGACCTGCAGCGATTTCTCGATGCTGCCGCGGATGCCGGTGACGACCACGCGCTGCAGGTTCTTCACCGGCATGCGCGGATTCGTCGCGTCCGCCGGCGACGGCGTGCTTGACGCGGTGGCCGGCCCGGCGTTGTCCTGCGGCGTCGCGGCGCCGGTCGGCAGTGGCGACAGGGCGAAGGTCAGGGCCGCCAGGAACAGGCCCGCCGGGTGATGGCGGCCCAAACGCAAGGCGGCAGGGAACGACAGGCGCGAACTCGGCATGGCAACGGCTCCTCGAAGTGGACCCCCGCAGGCGAGTCCCCTGCCCGGTGGCACGAGCGAGTTCGCCGGGGAGAACGATCACCCCAGCAAGGTGCACAACGCGTCAATTTCCGTCGGAAGTCGCGACCGGTATGCCTACGGCCGGCGCGAAGCCGTGCCGGCGCGGCGTTCAGTGCAGGGTGTCGGCCGCGCCTGGCGTGTCCGCCGGCATCTCGTCGGCGGCAGCGCCATCCCGGCCCGCATCGATCAGGTCGAGCAAGTGCGCCTCGATCCATTCCAGGTCGGGGATCATCGCCACGTCGTCGCGTACCAGCACGTGCGCGCGCACGCCATCGGGCAGGCCCTTGCCGTCGTGGGTGGGGATGATCAGCTCGGCATTGAGCGTGGTCAGGCGCGGGAAGCCCTGGGTCTGCACCGCGATGAACGGCAGGCGCGGATCGCCGCCCAGCGCCTTGAGCACGGCCACGCGCACCACCAGCTCGCTGTCGCCCTCGGCGGTACCGGCGAGTTGCGTGAACGACACCAATGGCACCCGCCAGCCACGCCAGGCAATGCGGCCAAGCAGCCAGTGCGGCGCGCCCTCGATCGGCTCGGGTGCGCTGTACGTGACCACCTCCGCAATCGTGGCATTGGGCAGCAGCATGCGCGCTTCGCCGACCGGCACCAGCACGCAGCGGATTTCACGCGGCAACGGATCACTCATGGAAACACCTCGATCAGGTGCGCCGCCAGCTCGGACGGCGTACCGGAGAAACTGACCAGTCGCTCGGCGAAGATCCCGCTGACCATGTCGGCGAAATGATCCCCGGACGACGATTCGACCCAGACCTGGCCGCCTCGATCGTGGATCGCCTGCGAGCCGGCGATCGCGTCGTTGCCGCGCCCGGCGAAGACGATCGCCACCGCATCGCGGCCGAAACCGCTCGCGGCCATGCTCAGGCTGGCGTCGATCGACGGTTCCGGCGCGGCGTCGGCCAGCAGCTCCACGCTGCCATCGCGACGCACGCGAACCTGTTGGCCGGCGGGCACCATCAACACCTCGCCCATGCCGACGCGACGGCCGGCTTCGGCCACCCGCACCGGCAACGGGCTCCCTTCGGCGAGCCGCGCGAGCATTTCCTGCTCGGTGTGGTTGCCCAGGTGCTGGGTCAGCAGGAAGGTGAGCCGAGTACTGGCGGGCAAGCTGCGCATGAACTCGCATACCGAGCCGACGCCATCGACTGCCGCGCCGAGCAGCACGATCCGGCTCAGCGCCGAGCCGAGCTCGTCCAGCACCATCTCGTGATCCGGCACGAAGGCCTGCGGCGCGACCGCCTCCTCCATGGAGACCAGTTCCAGGCTCATGGTCGGCTGCAGATCCGGGGCGACCGCCTCCACGTCCGGCGCCAGGAACTCCGCGGCGCTGAGCTTCTCGATGCCGAACGCGGCGGCGTCGGGCTTGTCATTCGATTCGACCGGCGCCTCCTCGTCCAGCAAGGCCCAGTCGTCCGGAGCGCGCACCGGCGTCCCGGGCGCGGCGGGCACGACCGATGTCGCGGCGTCCACCGCCTCGGCGGCCAGATCCGGGGCATCCAGCGCCGAAAAGTCGAGTTCATCGACCACGGGTGACGGCGCGCTTTCGTCCAGTGCGAGGTTGCCGTCATCGGAATCGGTTGGTTCCACCACGCCGAAGTCGCCACCGTGCAACGGCGGCAGTTCCCCGTCGTCGGTGAAGCGCAAACCGGTGCCGACTGTCTGCTCGTCGTCTTCATCCGGCAATTCGCCGGAGGCGAGCAGCGCTTCGAGTTCGGCAGCCAGGTCATCCGATTCGGCGGCGATGCCGGCATCGGCCGTCGGCTCGATCTCGTCATCGAGCGGAATACCGGCGTCCGCATCGAACGCAAAATCGAGGGCGTCGTCTTCGCTGGCTGCAGTCTGCAGCGACTCGTCGGCGGGCAGGTCCGGCGGCGGTTCGTCCGCCATCGCGGGCGCGACGCCCTGCCCGACCGGCGCAGCCGGATTGTCTTCTGCCGGCGTGACGACGACCGCGTCGCGACCAGGGGCCTCTGCCACCACCGGCGCAATCGGCCCGTCCGTCGCAGGGACGACCTGCACCTCGCGCGCATCCTCCGGACGCGGCGGATCGATGTCGCCCATCGCCAGCACTTTCACCGCCAGGTGGCGCGCCCAGCGCGCACGATCCCAGCCGGACAGCGTGCGGCTGGCCTGGGCATCGTTGAACACCACCCGCGGCCGGTCGCCGTCGATGATCTCGTACAACTGATCGAGTGCATCGTCGGCGTCATCGTCCAGGTTGATCACCAGCACGTCCGCGCCAACCTGCTGCAGCAGTTCGCGGTTCAGCCCGGCCACGCCGCCCTCGTGGACGATCCGCGCGCCGCGCTCGTGCAGCGCATCGCGCAAATGTCCACCGAGCTCGCTGTCGTCGAACAGCAGCGCGACCGCGGGTGGCGTGTCAGTCATGAATCGGCTCCGCGGCACGTTGCTCCAGCACCTCGGCAATCTGCAGCAGCAGTTCCGCCTCCTGGTAGGGCTTGCCGAGATAGCGATCCACGCCGATGTCGAACGCGCGCTGGCGGTGCTTGTCGCCGCTGCGCGAGGTGATCATGATGATCGGCACGTCGCGCAATCGCGGGTCGGCCTTCATGTGAGTGGCCAGCTCGTAGCCGTCCATGCGCGGCATCTCGATGTCCAGCAGCATCAGGTCGGGCACGCGCTCATGCAGTTTCTCCAGTGCGTCGACACCGTCCTTGGCCGTGCTGACCTCGTACTCGTGGCGTTCCAGCACGCGGCCGGTGACCTTGCGCATGGTGATCGAGTCGTCGACCACCATCACCAGCGGCCGCACCTGCACCTCCTCGACGACCGGTGCTTCCACTGCGCTGAGGCCTTCGGCCAGACGCTGCTCGCGGCGGATCATGCCGTGACGCACCAGCGGCGCCAGGTCGAGAATGATCAGCACCGAACCGTCGCCCATGATGGTGGCGCCGAGCAGGCCCGGCACCGAGCTGATCTGCGGGCCGACCGACTTGACCACGATCTCGCGCGAACCGAGCACGGCGTCGATGCGGATCGCCGCACGCAGGTCGCCGGCGCGTGTCAGCAGCAGCGGCTGCTGTTCGTCCTCGGTGGCGAGGCCGGGCGGCAAGCCGAGCAGTTCGGCCAGGTCGTGAATGCCGTAGTCCTCGTTGCCGTACTGGAATGAGGGCTCGTCGGTGGCCAGCAGTGCGGCCAGGTCTTCCGGATTGACCCGCGCCACGCCCTGCACCGAGGTCATCGGGATGGCGAACGTGGCCTCGCCGATGCGCACCAGGATGGCCTGGGTGACGGCGAGGGTGAACGGCAGGCGCAGCACGAAAGTGGTGCCCTGGCCTTCCTCCGACTCGATCGACAGCGAACCGCCCAGCTGCTTGATCTCGTTGGCGACCACATCCATGCCGACGCCGCGACCGGCCAGCTGGGTGACCTGGCTGGCGGTGGAGAAGCCGGGCTGGGTGATCAGCGACAGCAGCTGGTTGTCGGTGGGCCGCGTCTCGGGGCGCAGCATGCCGCGTTCGATGCCGCGCTTGCGGATCGCCTCGCGATTGAGGCCGCGACCATCGTCGCTGACCCGCACCACCACCTCGGTCGCCTCGCGCGCCACCTTGATCCGCACCGCGCCCTCGGCCGGCTTGCCGAGCTTGCGGCGCTCGGCCGGGCTTTCGATGCCGTGCGCGATGGCGTTGCGCAGCATGTGCTCGAACGGCGCCTTGATGCGGTCGAGCAGGTTGCGGTCCATTTCGCCGTGCGCGCCGTCGACGTAGAGCTGTGCCTGCTTGTGCTCTTCCTGCGCGGCCTGGCGCAGGGTGCGGCGCAAGTTGGGCACCATGGTGTCGAACGGCAGCATGCGCGTGCGCAGCAGGCCGTCCTGCAGTTCGGTACTGACACGCGATTGCTGGATCAGCAGGGTTTCGGCCTGGCGGGTCAGCTCGTCCAGCATGTTCTGGATGGACACCAGATCGGATACCGACTCGGCCAGCGCTCGCGAATACTGCTGCAGCTGCGAGTAGCGATCGAGCTCGAGCGGATCGAACGCGGTCAGGCCCGCCTCGCGATGCTCGCGCTGGAAGCGCGCGATGATCTGCGCTTCGGTCTCGATTTCCAGCATGCGCAACTGGCTGCGCAAGCGCGCCACGGTCTGTTCCAGCTCGACCAGGTTGAAGCGGTAGCCAGCCACCTGTTGTTCCAGTCGCGAGCGGTAGATCGCCACCTCGCCGGCGTGGTTGACCAGGTTGTCGAGCAGATCGGCGCGAACGCGGATCTGCTCCTGCGGGGAGTGCGTCTCGCGCGCCGTCTCGGGCAACAGCTCGGGCAAGCTGTGCTCGTCGTCGCGGGCGACGGGCTGCGGCATCTCGTCCACCGGCGCGCGTGCCGTATCCGCCGCGGGCTCGACTTCGCCGATCAGCGCGGTGGCGCCGGCAAGCTGCAGCAGGTGGTCGATCGCCGTCTGCGGATACTCCGGCATGTGGCCCTGCGACACGCGCTGGACCATCGTGTTGAGCTGGTCGAAACTCGCTTCGAGCGCACTGATCAGCGTGCCGGTCTGCTCGGCATCGCGGATGGGCTTTTCCAGCAACGTCTCGATCGCGTGGGCGAGGTCGCCCACCGAAACCAGCCCGGCGATACGCGCACCGCCCTTGAGCGTGTGCAGGTCGCGCTGCAGTTCGCCGACGCAGGACGTATCGGCGGGATCGGCGTGCCACTTGGCCAGCACGCCGTCGGCGCTGTCGAGGAGCTCGCGCGCCTCGTCGATGAACACTTCCAGCAGATCGGCGTCGATGCGGCTGCCGTCGGGCAGCACGAACGCAGGTGCCGGCTCCACGCGAGTGGCAGCGGCCTGCTCGGCGGCGGCCCGCTCGGCCGCAGCTCGTTCGGCGGCCGCCTGTTTCGCGGCGGCCTGCGCGGCCGCCAGTTGTTCCGCCTGCTCTGCCGCAGCCTGCTCTGCTGCAGCCTGCTCTGCTGCAGCTTGCTCTGCCGCAGCTTTCTCCGCGGCAGCTTGCTCAGCGGCAGCTTGTTCGGCGGCCGCCCGCTCGCGCGCGGCCTTCTCCTGTGCGACTTGCTCGGCAGCGGCCTGGCGAGCCGCTTCGTCGGCAGCGCTGGCTGCGGCCATGGCGGCGTCGGGCTCGAAGGCGCGCAGCGCGGCGGTCATCTCGGCCGCGGCATCCAAGTGCTCGTCGTGACCGGTCTCCACATCGACGCGGCCCGATGTGACTGGCTCGGCGAGGGTCGGAACCGGCTCGCCGGCGTTATCGGTTTCGATAGCCGGCTCGTCCGCGGCGTCATCGCCCGCTTGCGGCTCGAATATGACGTGCGCGACTTGCGACTCGGGGTAGTCGTCGCGCATCTCCGTGATCTGCGCGGTGAGCGCGTCGACGTTCGGCAACGGCAACGCCGGGGCGTCGAACTGGGTCATTACCTGGTCGACCACGTCGGCCGCCTGGCCGAGCAGGCGCACGCCTTCCACGGACAGCGGCTGGCCGGATGCGCGCAGGCGCTTGAACAGGCCTTCCAGCGGCGACAGCAACTGCGTCAGCAGCGGAATGTCGACCATCGCAATCGCGCCGTGCAAGGTGTGCACGGCCCGCAGCAGCTCCTCGCTGACCGGCAAGGCGCCTTCGCTGCGCTGGATCGCGGTGCGTATGGTCTGCAGGTACTGGGCAACTTCGCTGCGCAGGATCTCCAGCAGCACCGGGTCGATCGGCGGCATCGCCGGCATGTCCACCAACGGTTCGGGCTGGGCCGACACGGGCTCGGCGGCGGCCGCGGCACTGGCCGCGTCAGCCTCGGTGAGGCTGGCCCGCGGCACGTCGGCCGCCTCGATGGCGGCGCGCGGCACACGGCGGACCACCGTGCGAGTGACCGTTTCGGTCCCGCGCGGCATGAAGTCTTCCACCCGTGCCGGCTGGCCTGTGGCCAGCCTCTCGGCGGCCTGCATGATCGCGCTTAGGGGTGCCTGGGGATCGCCTTCCCCCTTGAGCGCCGCCAGCAGCAGCGGCAGCGCGTCGATGGCGTGGCGGACCACGTCCTGCACGTTCTGGTCCGGCTCGATGGTGTGGTCGAGGACGCGGTTGAGCATGTCCTCCACCCTCCACGCGAACTCGCCCAGGACGCCGGCGCCGACCAGGCGACCGGAGCCCTTCAGGGTGTGGAACGAGCGACGGATACCGACCAGCGCCGACGTGTGCGCCGGATCGGCCAGCCAATCCTTCTGGGCCGCCAGGAGGTTGTCGATCTCCTCCTGCATCTCCTCCAGGAAGATGTCGCGAATGTCGTCGTCGATGCCTTCGGCATCGGCGTTGAAGCGGGTGTTTGCCGCCAGCGGATCGGCGACCGGCACCTGTTCGGTGATCTGCTCCTCGATCTCGACCCAGTCTTCGCCCGTGGCGCTCGCCGGGCTTGCCGGTGCGCCGGTTTCCGCCAGCCGCAGCCCGTCGAGGTCGTGCGCGGGCTCGGTCGGAGTCTGCGCGTCGCCGACGAACAGACTGCCGAGATCGGCGCCCGGCAGCAGGCTGACGGATTCCGAAAGATCGGGGTGCTGCTCGACTTGGAACGGCGCGCTAGCCGGGGGCTCGACGACCGGCGCGGCGTCCTGCACGGTTGCGCGCTGCGCAGGGACCGGCCAGTAGCCGAGTTGGGCCAGGCTGTGCTCGGCCACGTCGAGGATGTGTTCGAGGCCGCCGCGATGCTCGCGCGCCGCCTCCAGGTAGTACTCCAGCGCGGCCAGCGCGTCGGCCAGGT
>CALCWL010000041.1 GCA_937906285.1 uncultured Rhodanobacter sp.
ACGACGCGCTGGCGCAGCGCATCGCGGCACTGCGCAACTACGGCTCCGACGTGAAGTACCACCACCTGTTCCAGGGCGTGAACTCGCGCCTCGACGACATGCAGGCGGCGCTGCTGCGGGTGAAGCTGAAGTATCTCGATGCGGACGTGGCATGGCGTCGCCGCGTGGCGCGTCGCTATCGCGACGGCATCCGCCACCCGCAGATCCGGCTGCCGGACGTGGCCCGCGAGGAGCAGCATGCCTGGCATCTGTTCGTGGTGCGCTGCGCGCGGCGCGATGCGCTGCAACGGCATCTGCACGCCCGCGACATCCAGACCCAGGTGCACTATCCGGTGCCGGCGCACCGGCAGCCCGCGTATCCCGCGTTGCAGGGTTCCCGCCTGCCGCTGACCGAACGACTGTGCGAGGAAGTGCTGAGCTTGCCGATGGGGCCGACCCTGCGCGATGGCGACGTGGAGCGGGTGATCGACGCCTGCAACGCGTTCGGGCGTGGCGCATGAACATCGTCCGCACCGGCTTCTATACGAGCATCGCCACCGCCGCGCGGCTGCTCGCCGGGCTGGTGGCGATCAAGCTGGTGGCATGGTTCGCCGGGCCCGAGGGCGTGGGCAAGCTCGGCCAGTTCATGAGCCTGATGTCGCTGCTGGCGGTGCTCGCCGGCGGCGGCATCAGTGCAGCCATCGTCAAGTACGTCGCCGAGTACCGCGACGATCCGCAGCGGCTGGCGCGCCTGCTGTCCGCCGCGCTGTGGTACGCGTTCTGCGCTTCCTGCCTGATGGGCGGCCTCGCGCTGCTGCTCAGCCGGCAGCTCGCGCTGTGGCTGCTGGACGACCCGGGCTATGCCGGCCTGATCCGCGTGCTCGCCGTCGCGCAGCTCGGCATTGCGCTGCTCAACTACATCCTCGCGGTGGTCAACGGCTTCATGGACGTGCGCCGGCTGGCCTTCATCCAGGTGAGCGGGTCGGTGATCGGCATCGTGATGATGGTCTGGCTGGCGCGTTGGCTGCATCTGTATGGCGCGCTGCTGGCGCTGGTGCTGAGCCAGCTGCTGTGGCTGATCGTCGGCGTGCCGGCGTGGTGGCGCAGCTCGTACTTCCGGCGCGGCATGCTGCGGCTGCGCTACGACCGCGAGATGACCTTGCGCCTGGCGACGTTCTCGGTGATGACCCTCACCTCCGCGCTGCTGCCGCCGCTGGTCAACATCGCCATTCGCGACCACCTCGCGCTGCAATTCGGCTGGGAGCAGGTGGGCTACTGGCAGGCCGTGAGCAAGGTGTCGGATGCCTATCTGCTGTTCCTCACCGCGGCGATCAACATCTACTACCTGCCCAAGCTGGCATCCACGCATGGGCGCGAGGCGCTGCTGGCCGAGCTGCGCACCGCCTGCCGCTACGTCCTGCCGGCGGTGGTGGTGCTGGCGGCCGCGGTGTACCTGCTGCGCGAATGGGTGACCTGGCTGCTGTTCACGCCGGACTTCGCCGCCGCCAACGCGCTGTATGGCCCGCAGCTGGTCGGCGATGTCATCAAGATCGCCTCCTTCGTCCTTTCCTACCTGATGCTGGCCAAGGCGATGACGAGGCTGTTCGTCATCTCCGAATGCGTGTTCGCGGCCAGCTACCTCGCGCTGGTCTGGGTGCTGGCGGCGCGCTTCGGCGTGATCGGGGCGATCTACGCATTCGCGGCCAACTACGTGCTGTATCTCGTCTTCAACCTGCTGGTGGCCCGGCGTTACCTGGGAGGGCTGCGATGATGAGCGACGACATGCCGCTGGTATCCGTGCTGATCCCGGCGTTCAACCACGAGCGTTTCGTGCAGCGCTGCCTGGACAGCGTGCTGCAGGATCCGTACCCGGCCAAGGAGCTCATCGTCATCGACGACGGCTCCACCGATGGCACCGCCGAGCGGATCGCCGACTGGGTGGCGACGCATTGCATGGATATCCCGATCGAGTACGTGCGGCGGGAGAACCGCGGCATCGCGGCGACGCTGAACGAGCTGGCGGCGCGCGCGAACGGCGAGTTCCTGCGCCCCGGCGCGAGCGACGACTACCTCTTGCCCGGCGGTCTCGATGCCCAGGTGCGCTACCTGCTGGCGCATCCGGACAAGGGCGCGGTGATCGGCGATTCGGTCGTGGTCGACCAGGACGGCCACAAGCTGCATGACAGCGGCATGGGCCTGCTTCACGGCGGCAGCAAGGACCTGTACGGCTCCGATGACGGCATCCGTCGCGCCATCATCACTCACTGGGCCATCGGCGGGCCGGTGGCCTTGATGCGCCGGAGCGCGCTGGACACCGTCGATCGCTGGAGCGAAGGCCTGCGCATCGAGGACTGGGACCTGTTCCTGCGCCTGGCGGCCGGCGATGCGCTCGGCTTCATCGACGTCCGCGTCTGCGCCTACCGCATCCACGGCGCCAACCTGAGCCGGACGCGGCACGCCGCCACGCGGATCGGCAACCTCACCGAATCGCGCCAGGTCGCGCTGCGCCGGGCCTGCCTGTTCGACGAGCCGTACCGGACCCTGCTGCAGGCGCAGGCGCACTACATCGGCGCCAAGATCGCGTTCCTGCAGGGACAGCCGTGGTCGCTGGCGCGGCATCTACTCGTCTGGTCGTGGTTGCGGCTGCTGTCGAAGCTGCGACCTTCGTCCGCGCGCCGCGGCGCGGAGGCGACATGAAACGCTTGCTGTGCCTGCCCTCGACCTATCTCGCGCTGCCGTTGCTGCTGTCCTGCGCGCTGACCCTGCTGACCTACGATCTTCCCGTCGACTACCTGTCGGGCCTGCTGCTGCTGGCGGTGGTCGCCGCGGCGATCCTGCTGTTCGACGTGCAGGCGGGGGTCAGGATTCCGCCGCCTGCGCGGTTTCGCGTGCGCAGCTACGCCGGCACCCGCGATGCGTTCGTCGCGCTGGCCTTTGCGGGCCTGATCGCGCTCTTCTGCGTGCTCGATCTGGCGCTGTTCCCGATCCCGCTGTTCAACAATCCCTCGTCCTATGCCGCGATGGGGGGCGGGCGCGAGCATGTCCGGCACGTGTCGGACATCTGCTGGGTGCTGCCGCCGATCGCCCTGCTGTGCGCCCGCAGCCGGTGGTTGCGCACCACGCTCATCGCCATCGGCTTCCTGTTTCCGATCCTGGTGATCGACCGCAACCGGGTGTTCGCGACCGTGTTCTCGTTCGCGCTGGTGATCCTGCTGCGCCGGGACGAGGCCAGGCCCTTGCCGTGGAAGGCCGCCGGCCTGCTCGGCTTCGCCGGCGTCAGTGTGTTCTCGGTGCTCGGCATGTTGCGGTCCGGGACGCTGGATTACATCACCCTGCCGTTCAGCGCGATGTATCGGGCGGCGCCGGAAGGCATCAAGTGGTTGCTGCTCTACGCCAGCGCCGGGCCGTACAACTTCAGCGCGATCCTGGCCAAGGGCTACCTCAACCCCAGCTTCCTCACCCACCAGGTGGTTCCGCTGAGCGGGTCCGTCGCGACGGCAGGCACCGGCATCCCGCTGGACGCGCCGACCATCAACGTGGGTACGGAGTTCTTTCCGTTCCTGATGGCGTGGGGGCCGGTCGGCGCGGTGGCTGCCATCGTCGCGCTCTACGCGATGCTGCGCTGGAGCGTGCGGCGTCTGCGCGCCTCGGTATCGCTGTTCGCGGTGCTGATCTTCCTGCGCGTTTCCTACGTTTGCGTGATGGCGCCGTTCGCGCCGCAGGCTTACACGTGGACGAATGCCGGCTTCATCGGCCTGTGCCTGCTCATGCAGGCGTTCGCGGCGTGGCTGCCGAACCGGCGAGCGGCGGCGTCCGCGCGCATCGCGTCTCCCTCTTCCACCCAGTGAGTGCCCCACCATGGAACAAGACGAAATCTATCTGATCGACCTCTGGCGCATCTTCACCCGCGGATGGATGTGGTTCGCGGGCGTGCTGATCCTGGTCCTGGTCTGCACCTATGCATTCGCGCACACGGTGAAGCGCCAGTGGGAGGCGACCGCGTGGATCCAGATCGGGCAGGTCGGGCAAGTGTTATCGGGCCAGGACCCCAAGGTCGAGCCGCTACTGCGCGTGATCGAGCGGCTGGAACTGGTGCCGTTCGAGAACGAAGTCCTGCAGGGCGCCGGTTACGCGCGCGATTCGGCGGTGGCAAAGCTCTATCGCAACAGCCTGAAGCTGGAACCGCTGCCCTATGCCGGCCCGCTGATCCGCCTGCGGGTGCGCGCGTATTCCCGCGAGCAGGCCGCGGAACTGGCCACGGCGACGGTGGCCCGGTTGGGTGCGATCCACCAGCGCCTGGAAGAGGTGCCGCTGAAGGCGGCGCGCGAGCGCCTCGCTCGCAACGAGGCCGATCTGCGCACCGCCGAGGCCGACCGGGACCGCTACCGACAGGCGGCTACGCCGGGCAGCAAGGATGCTCAGGGCCCGGTGCTCGCCAGCCTGTTGCTGGCGAACAAGAACGAGGAGATCCGCGGTTTGCGGCAGGCGAGGATGGATCTGCTGGAACGCCTCGGCCCGACCTACACCTATTCGACCGCGATGGTGTGGCCGGTCTATGTGCCCGACAAGCAGGCGTTTCCGAATCCCGAACTGACCTGGGGTATCGGCCTGCTGCTGGGCCTGTTCCTCGGCGCCTGCGCGGCCGTGGCGAAGGCCGGGCGGCGTCGCATCGCATGAACGCCGGCGGGCGCGTTCAACCAAAACGTCGCCCGCATGCACTCACGGTCAGGCCCGTGACGTGTCGCGGGCAGCCCTGGCTGCAGCCGAAGACGTCGCGCTGAAGGACAGCCGGCGTCGCGACGGGAGGGAGTTCGTTCGATATGCGTGGATTGCACAAGCAGGAATCCGGGCGCCATGCCATGCCCGCCGACAGCGCCCCACGTCCGTCGCGGCGCGCATCGCTGGACGAGGCGCAACTGCTCGACACGCAGCGCGCGTTCGACAGTGTCGCCGCCGACTACGACGGACCACGCGGCAACAACGAACTGATCCAGCGCATGCGCACGACGCTGTGGGATGTGGTGCACGGCGAGTTGCAGCCCGGCGCCCGCCTGCTCGACCTGGGCTGCGGTACCGGCATCGACGCGCTCGAGTTCGCCCGGCGCGGTTTTCGCGTCGTCGCCACCGACTGGTCGCCGCTGATGGTCGAGCGCACGCGGGCGCGGGCGGCGGCCGCGGCCATGCAGTCGCGCGTGACGGTCGCGCACCTCGGCGTGCAGCAACTCGATCGGCTCGACGGCGAGTTCGACGGCATCTACTCCAACTTCGGCCCGCTGAACTGCGCGCCGGATCTCGCCGCCGTCGCGGCCGAATGCGCGCGCCTGCTGCGCCCCGGCGGCAGCCTGGTGTTTTCGGTGATGGGCCGGATCTGTCCGTGGGAGCTGGGGCACTACGCGCTGCGCGGCCGCTTCCGGCGCGCCGGCGTGCGCGCCGCGCGCGGCGCGACGGCGGTGGGCATGAACCGCCACACGATCTGGACCTGCTATTACCTGCCGCGCGAGTTCTACCGCGCCTTCGCCGGACATTTTTCGCTGGAGAGCTATCGCGCGCTGAGCCTGTTCATGCCGCCGCCGTACCTGGTCGACTACTACCGTCGCCGGCGCCGCTGGTGCGAACGGCTGGGCCGGCTCGACGACCGCCTCGGCGCGCTGCCGCTGTTGCGCGACATGGGCGACCATTTCCTGATCGTGATGCGGCGGTGCTGAGCGCATGGACTTCCTGCAGGCCGCGATGGACGTCAGCCTGTGCCGGGCCGTTTCGGTCACGGCCGAAGCCAGCTCGCGCGTGCCGCTGCCGATCCGCGCCGGACGGATCGGTTCCTCGCTGGCTGCACGCGCGTACCGGATCGATCTGCGCGACCACCTGGTCTTCCCCGGCCTGATCAACGCGCACGACCACTTGCACGTCAACGCCGTGCCGCCGCTGCAGTCCTGCGCACCGTTCCCCAACAGCTATGCCTGGATCGCCGCCTTCCGGGCGCACTTCGGGGAGCCGGCGGTGATGGCCGCGCTGCAGGTGCCGAAAGCGTTGCGCTTGCGCCACGGGGCGCTGAAGAACCTGCTTGCCGGCACCACTTGCGTGGTGCATCACGACCCCTGGCATGCGGCGCTCGACGAGCCGGACTTTCCGGTCGGCCTGCTGCGCGACTACGGCTGGAGTTATGCCCTGGGCTGGCCCGATTACGGTCCGCCGGTGCAACCGAGTTTCGCCGCCACGCCCGCCGACCGTCCCTGGCTGATCCACCTGGCCGAGGGCACCGATGCGATTGCGCAGGCGGAACTGGCGCGGCTCGACCAGATGGGCTGCCTGGCCGCGAACAGCGTGCTGGTCCACGGCGTCGGCCTGCGCGGGCAGGATGTCGAGCGGGTGATCGAGTGCGGCGCGGCGGTGGTCTGGTGCCCGACCAGCAATCGCAACCTGCTCGGGCGCTCGCTGGACCCGCGGCGCCTGTGCGCGGCGGGCCGGCTGGCCCTGGGCAGCGACTCGCGGCTCAGCGGTGCGCGCGACCTGCTCGAGGAAATGCGCGGCATCGCCGCGCGCGGTGAGCTGAGCCCGGGCCAGCTGCTCGGCCTGGTCACCAGCCAGGCCGCGCGCATCCTGCGGTTGTCCGCGGGCGGCAGTCTGGCGCCGGGGACACCGGCGGATCTGGTGATCGTCGAGGACCGCGGCGGCGACGAGCGCTGCGGCCTGGTCGGCATCGCGCGCAGCGAGATCCGCGCGGTGGTGCGCCACGGCGTGCCGCGCATCGCCGATCCGGATTTCGCCGAATGGTTCGAGGTCGCCGGCATGGATACCCTGCCGGTGACCCTGGACGGCAAACCGAAACTGCTGGCCAGGCCGCTGGCCGACGCGGCGCTGGTGGCGCTCGAACCCGGCCTCGAACTGGTTGCCGCGCAGCGCGCGCGAGACCTCGTCATGGAGGCCGGCTAGCCATGCTGTCGCGTCCGCCGATGCTGATGCCGGCCGAGGCGTATGCCCTGTGGGCATCCAGCTATCCCGCCCGCGCGCACAACCCGGTGATGCAGGCGGAGGAGCGCGCCATGCTCGCGCTGATGCCGGACACGTTGCAGGGAGCGGCGGTGCTCGATGTCGGCTGCGGCAGCGGACGCTACATGCTGCACGCGCTGCGCCGCGGCGCGGCGCGCGTGATCGGCGTGGACCTGTCGGCGCCGATGCTGGCGCGGGCCGGCACCGAGCTGGCCCGATGGCAGGCAGCAGCGGACATCGACCTGGTGCAGGGCAGTCTCGACGCGCTGCCGATACCCGATGCGCGGGCGAACCTGACGCTCTGCGGCCTGGTCGTCGGTCACCTCGACGACCTGCGGCGATCGCTGGCCGAGCTGTGCCGGGTGACCCGGCCCGGCGGCACGCTGCTGTGCAGCGACGTGCATCCGATCGGGCATGCGCTGGGCTGGCTGCGCGACTTCAAGTCGGACGGCCGGCACTACGCCGTGCGGCACACCCGGCACCTGTACGGCCACTGGCACGCGGCCTGCGCCGCGCTGGGGCTGCGCATCGAACAGGTGCTGGAACCGATGCTCGATCCGGCCGACATCCCCGCCGATGCGCGCTTCGACCGCACCGCGCTGGAGGTTCCCGTGGCGCTGGTGTTCCGGTTGCGGCGCGAGCCATGACTCCAGCAATTCGCAGGCTCCCGCCATGACCCATGCCTCACCTACCTTGCTGATCAACCCGACCATCACCTCGCGGCGCAGCGCGCGCTTTCCGCTGTCGCTGCTGCACCTGGCGGCGGCGCTGGAGCGCAACGGCCGCGACAGCCGGATCATCGACGGCAACGTCGACCGCGATTTCGTCGACGACACCCTGCGCGCGATGGAACAGGACGCCTTCGCCGCGGTCGGCGTCAGCGTCATGGGCGGCCCGCAGCTGGCGCCGGCGATCGCCGTGTCCCGCGCGATCCGCGAGCGCCATCCGTCGGTGCCGATCATCTGGGGCGGCTATTTCCCCACGCTCAACCCCGACGCGGCGCTGGCCGCGCCCTACGTCGACTACGCGGTGCGCGGGCAGGCCGAAGAAACCCTGCCCGAACTGATTGCCGCGCTCGACGGAAACGCCGAGGCGACGCAGGCGACCATCGGCGGACTGTCGTGGAAACGCGACGGCGCGGTCGTGCACAACCCGAACCGCCGCTTCACGCTGGCCGACAACGCCCGGGTGCTGCCTTACGACAAGCTCGGCGACCCGCGGCGCTACCTGGCGCGCACCTATCTCGGCCGCCGCACCGTGGCGCACCAGGCCTCGGTCGGCTGCCGCTTCCGCTGCACCTTCTGCGGCGTGGCCGCGATGTTCGGCGGCACCACCGTGCTGCCGGCGGCGCAGCAGCTGGAACGTGACCTGGGCTATCTCAAGCACACGCTGGGCGCGGACTCGGTGCAGTACTTCGACAACAATTTCTTCGATCGCGAACGGGACATGCTGCCGCTGCTCGAGGTGATGGCGAAGTTCGAGATGCCGTGGTGGTGCTTCGCCCGCGCCGACGCCCTGCTCAACCTGTCCGAACAGGCGTGGAAGCTGGTGCGCAAGAGCCGCTTGCGAATGGCGTACATCGGCGCGGAATCGCCCAACGGGCAGATGCTCAAGGAGATCCGCAAGGGCACGCGCCCGGACCAGACCATGGCGGTGGTCGAGTTGTGCCGCCGCCACGGCGTGATTCCCGAGCTGTCCTTCATGGTCGCGCCGCCGGAGAACACCGAGGAGGAGACCGAGCACACCTTCGAGTTCATCCGCGCGCTGAAGCGGATCAATCCGCAGTCGGAGATCGTCATCTACGTCTACACGCCGCTGCCGGAAAACAGCCGGCACGAGCAGGACCGCGCGAGGCGGCCGGGCAAGCCGCTGCTGGACTTGCACGGCGCGCCGGTGGTGTTCCCGACGACGGCGGAGGAATGGGCGCTGCCGCGCTGGGTCGACTACACCTGCCACGCCGACGCGCCCTGGCTCGACGACAGGCTGCGCCGGCGCATCCGCGATTTCGTCACCGTGCTGCGCTGCCGCTTCCCCACCGTGCAGGATCTGCGCTCGCCGCCCTGGGCCAAGCGCAGCCTGAGCGCGATGGCGCGCTGGCGTTATCGCTACGGCAGGTACGACCGGCCGTGGGAACTGGAGCTGGCCAACCGGCTGGTACGCCTGCGCATGCCGCAGGTCTCGGGCCTCTAGCCGGGTGCGCGCCGTGCACGCCGCCCAGCTCAATTTCCTGCCCGCGCCGGCGGGACTCGCGCCGGCCGAGGTGCTGGAACGGTGGCACTCGCTGGCGGACATCGCCGAGGCGGCCGCCAGCGCCGGCACCCGCGTGTCGGTGATCCAGGCGGCGGCGCGCGAGGCGCGGATCACGCGTGGCGGCATCGACTACCACTTCGTCGACATCCGCGGGCTGGAAACGGCAGCGAACCGGGGCCGCCGTTTCGCCAGCCTGCTCGGCGACATCCACGCCGACGTGCTGCACGGACACAGCCTGGGTTTTGCCGAAGACGCTTTCGCGATCGCGCAATGCCTGCCGCGGCTGCCGATCATCCTGCAGGATCACGCCGATCGGGCGCCGCGCTGGTGGCGTCGCCGGCGCTGGCGGCGCTGGTATGCCGCCACCGCGGGGGTCGCCTTCACTGCGCGCGAGCAGGCGCAGGCGTTCGCCGGTGCCGGCCTGTTCGGCGCGCGCACGCGTGTGTTCGCGATCCCGGAATCCAGCAGCCGCTTCACGCCGGGCGATCGTGCCGCGGCCCGCACCGCCACCGGCCTGCACGGCGAGCCCGGCGTGCTGTGGGTCGGCCACTTGAACGCCAACAAGGATCCGCTGAGCGTGCTCGAGGGCGTGGCGCAAGCGGCGATGCGGTTGCCCGGCCTGCAACTGTGGTGCGTGTTCGGCGATGCGCCGCTGCTTGGCGACGTGCGCCAGCGCATCGATGGCGATCCGCGACTTGCCGGCCGCGTGCATCTGCTGGGCAAGGTGACGCATGCGAAGGTCGAGCAGCTGATGCGCGCGGCCGACGTGTTCGTCTCGGGCAGCCATGCCGAGGGCAGCGGCTACGCCCTGCTGGAGGCGCTGGCCTGCGGCGTCGTGCCGGCAGTCACCGACATCCCGTCGTTCCGCGCGCTGACCGATGGCGGCCGCATCGGCAAGCTGTGGCCTTGCGGCGACGCCGCGGCGCTCGCCGCGGCTTTGCTCGCGGTGGTCGGGTCAGGCCGGATGCCGCCGGCACGGGTGCGCGCGCACTTCGACGCCGCGCTGTCGTTCGCCGCCGTGGGCCGGCAGTGGGCCGAGGCGTACGCGCAGGTGCGCGAGGACCGGCGCCGGGGCGCGTCGTGAAACTTGCGCTGGTGGTGCCGGGCGGGGTGGATCGCAGCGGCGAGTTCCGCGTGATCCCCGCCTTGCTGGCGCTGATCGAACGACTGGCACGGACGCATGAGGTGCATGTCTTCGCGCTGCAGCAGGAAGCGGCCGCAGCCCGCTGGGAACTCGCCGGCGCGAGCATCCACAACATCGGCACCGGCCGGACCCGGTGGCGTGCGATCGCGGCGATCCGCGCCGAGCATCGCCGCGCACCGTTCGACCTGGTCCACGCGATCTTCTCCGGCCCGTGCAGCCTGGTCGCGGTGGCCGCGGCCAGGCTGCTGCGGTTGCCCAGCCTGGTGCATGTCGCCGGCGGCGAGCTGGTCGCGCTGCACGCGATCGGCTACGGCGGCCGCCGAACGTGGAAGGGCAGGCTGCGCGAGGGGTGCGTGTTGCGCGCCGCCGATGTCGTCACCGCGGCCAGCGCGCCGATCATCGACGCGCTCCGAATGCTCGGCATCGAGGCGCAACGCGTGCCGCTCGGCGTCGACCTGCAGACCTGGCCGCCGCTGGCGCCGCGCGCCCGCCATGCGGGCCCGGCGCGGCTGATCCATGTGGCCAGCCTCAACCGGGTCAAGGACCAGCCGACCCTGCTGCGCGCCCTGGCCATGCTGCACGAGGGCGGATTGGCCTTCCGCATGACCATCGTCGGCGTGGACACCTTGCACGGCGAGATGCAGCAGCTGGCGCGCGAGCTCGGGCTGCAACACTGCGTGGATTTTCCCGGCTTCAAGACGCAGCGCGAGCTGCGCCCGTTGATGGAAGCGGCCGACGTGCTGGTGATGTCCTCGCAGCATGAAGCCGGCCCGCTGGTGTTGCTGGAGGCCGCGGTGGCCGGCGTGCCGGCGGTGGGCACGGCGGTCGGACACTTCGTGGAGTGGTCGCCCGCGGCGGCAGGCAGCGTGCGTGTCGGTGACGCGGGCGCGCTGGCCGATGCCATCCGCCAGCTGCTCGCCGACGAACCGCGGCGCCAGCGCATGGCCCGGGCCGCGCAGCTGCGGGCGCTGGCGGAGGACGCCGACTGCAGCGTGCGCCTGTTCGAGGCGCTGTACCGGCGCGTCCGCGCAGGCGGATCAGGCGAATTTGCGCGCGAGGTAGAGGCGAAACCTTGAAGGCTCGCGCCGACCGCGAAGCTTCGCGACGAGCGGGCGCAGCGCCCAGCGCGGGCCGTACCACGGGCGATGCACCTCCCACCGGATCGACAGCGCATCCGCCAGGCGGCGCAGCCGCTCGTCGGTGAGGTAGCCCAGGCTGGCGATCGCATCCGCCGCGATGCCGTGGCGGCGCAGGAACATCTCTCGACGCTCGGCGAGCATCTGCCGGCCGCTTTCGTCGCGGGCGTACCACGGCGTGTCGGCGATGATCACCGTGCCGCCGGTTTTCACGCAGCGCAGTGCTTCGCGCAGGCAGGCATCGCCGTCTTCGGCGTAATGGAACGAGGCGTTGAACACGGCGGTGTCGAACTGCCCGTCGGCGAACGGCAGGCGGCCCATCTCGGCCTGGAAACGCGGGAACAGGCTGGGCAGCCGTGCCCGGTAGTGCCGGGCCGCACCGAGTCCGTCGCGGTCGTGGGTGAGCAGGTCGACGGCCACCGGCCGGCAACCGGCCAGGGCCAGGCGATAGCTCATCCAGCCGTTGCCGGCGCCGAGGTCGAGTACGCGGCGGCCGTCCAGCAGATGCCGCACGATGTAGTCGTAGCTGCGCGCGCGCATCCGCCATTGGCCGCGATCCGTTCCGCCGGTGTCGCGGTAGGGCAGGGCGAGGTAGAACGCCTCGCTGTCGCTGCCGCGGCCTTCCGCCATCCTGATCCGCTCGTACTCCGCGATGAAGCGGGCCAGGCGCGCGGCCGATTCCGGCGGCAGCGCATGGACGATGCCGTTCTCGACGGCGATGACGAAGCCGCAGGCCGGGCAATCCAGCCTGTCGATCGAGGCCCGGCAGCGGGGGCAGCGCAGGTGCAGGCCGGCCAGCGCCTCGGTGTCCGCGCCATGGCGGGCGGAGCAGGTGTCCATCGCCGGTGGCGTTTGCGGCATGGCTGGCAGCTACGGTGCGCGGGCCGCTGAAGCCAGTGCCGCGCGCACCGCGAACAGGGTGTCCATCCGCGGCACCGGATGAGTGAGCCAGGTGAGGATGCGGCGCCGCTGCGACAGGCCGGCCCACGCCGGTCCCTGCTGCAGCCAGAGCTGCGTGCGCACCATGTCGGCCCGCTCCCGGCTGGCTTCCGGCGTGGGTCTGATCCGCTGGCCGAGGCAGCGCGCGAGTTCGCCGAAACTGCGCGACCACTCCAGGCCGTGAAGCGCATGCAGCCACAGCTCGGAGGACGACACGCGGGTCAGCGTCTGGCGGCGCGAGACCATCCGCAGCAACGCAGGGCAGTCGGCGGCGAGCCGCGCGAACACGTCCGGCGGAACCACCTCGCCGTAGTAGCGCGCAGCCAGCAGCAGCGGTGGCAGCGCATACCAGGGCGCGTCGGCGTGCCCGTCCCGCAGCACGTCCCAGTCGCGCGCGGACAGGCGCGCCGCCAGCCGCGCGATGTCGTGCAGATGGAGCAGGCGCAGGCTGCGGTTGCACAGGTTGCCCGCGGCGTGCAGCAGCAGGTGGTTCATCAGCGCGCCGGCTGAGGGATAGGGGTTCAGGCCGGGCTGCGGTTGCGGCGGGCGGATGCGCGCGGTGATGTCGACCGCGCTGACCGGCAGCCGTTCCTGGATGCGCGTGTGCAGCTCGATGTTGACCGGCGTGTCGCGGTGCTCGCCCA
>CALCWL010000042.1 GCA_937906285.1 uncultured Rhodanobacter sp.
CAGAACGCGGTGTTGCAGGGCTTCATCGACAAATGGCTGGCCGCGCAGCCGCAGCAGCGCGTGGCGCTGGCCTTCGTCGACGGCCGCCGTCACCCGGGCCACGTGGCACTGGCCGCGCTGGAGCAGGAGCTGCTGAGCGCGGCCTACGGCATCCGCGAGCCGCAGGTGGCGGCCGCCAAGCTTGGCTGGTGGGCGGAGGAACTGGCCGGTGCGGCGTCCAGCGGCGGGCGGCATCCGCTCACCCAGGTGCTGTTCGACGACGAACGCGGCCACGCGATCGCCACCGAACTGTGGGTGGCGCCGGTACTGGCGGCGATGGCACAGCTGGAGCAGGGCACGGCGGCCGATTACGCCGGCCAGCTGCAGGCGGCGATGCCGCTGCATGGCGCGCTGGCCGCGCTGGAGACGGCGTGGTGGTACGGTGCGGCGGCCTCGTCCGGACGCGCCGCCAGGGTTGCCGTACTCAACCATCTGCTGCACGCCCTGTTGCATCTTGAGGCCGATGCCGAACGCGACCGCCTGCCGCTGCCGATGGCGCGGCTGGCGCGCCACGGCCTGGATCGCGCGCAGCTGGGCAAGCCCGGTCCGGCCAGGCAGCAGGCGATTACCGCGCAACTCGATGACTTGCTGGGTGACTGGCGCGCCGCTGACGCGCTTGGCGGGCCGCTCAGCGTGTTTCGTGCCGTCGAGTCGCGCCATGCCCGCGCGCTGGCGCAGCACGCGTCGCACGCTGCCGATGCACTGGCCGCGCTGCGGGCCGGCCAGTCGCGTACGCCATGGTCGACGCCGTGGCGGGCGTGGCAGGCTGCCCGTGCATGGCGGCGTCAGGCGCAGTAGCTTGCGCAAGCGGACGCAGCGTTTCCGGGGCACCGCCATTGTGAGGTGGCCGCCTTGCCCCAAGATTGGCGGTTTCGCGGCGGCTCGTCGCGCCGATGTCAGGATCCCCACCATGCCGAACCAGGAAAACACCGCCCGCCTGCTCCCCGATGTTGCCGTGCACGCGCAACCTCATCTTGCCGGGGCGCTGGATTGGGTCGGCATGGCCGAGATCCAGGTGCCGGTGCTTTTCGACGCCGGCGATGGCCAACCGCAGCGCTCAAGTGCCCGCGTCGGTGCCTTCGTCAATCTCAAGCGACCGGACAAGCGCGGCATCCACATGTCGCGGCTGTACCTGCAGGTGGAGCAGGCGCTGAGCACGCAGCCCCTGGGCGGCGACACGCTGCGCTCGCTGCTGCGCGGCTTCCTCGACTCGCACCAGGATCTGTCCGACCGCGCCTGCCTCAGCATCCGTTTCGAACACCTCGTGCGCCGGCCGGCACTGAAGAGCGCGAACAGTGGCTGGCGCGCCTATCCGGTGTGCATCGAGGCCAGCCTGGTCGGCGATCAGTTCCTGCTGGAGTTCGGCACCGAGGTGGTCTATTCCTCGACTTGTCCTGCTTCGGCGGCGCTGTCGCGGCAGTTGATCCAGGATCAGTTCGCGCATGACTTCGCCCCCGATCAGGCGCTCGATCACGCCGCGGTGCTGGCGTGGCTGGGCAGCGAGAAGGGCATCGTGGCCGCCGCCCATGCCCAGCGCAGCGTGGCACGGCTGCGCGTGCGCCCGGCGGCCGACGCGGGCTTCCACCTGGTCGAGCTGATCGATCGGGTCGAAAGCGCGCTCGGCACGCCGGTGCAGACCGCGGTAAAGCGCGAGGACGAACAGGCCTTCGCGCTGGCCAACGGCAGCAACCTGATGTTCTGCGAGGACGCCGCCCGGCGTATCCAGAAGGCGCTCGAGGCCGACGACCGCCTCGGCGACTTCCACATCCGGGTGGAGCACCAGGAAAGCCTGCATCCGCACGACGCCGTTGCCTACGCCAGCAAGGGCGTGGAAGGCGGCTACGGTTCCATCGGTTAGGCCGCGCGATCGTCAGCGGGAGTGCGGCACATCCGGATCACGCGGCGCGTCGTGGTCGCGGCAACTCGCAAAATGAAAATGTTCCGGCACCGGATCTTCTCCGCCGGGACACAGCGGCTGGCAGCGCAGCAGTCGCCATGCGGCCAGCAGGCTGCCCCGCCACGGACCGAAGCGGATGACCGCAATCCGTGCATAATCGGAGCAACTGGGGTGGAAGCGGCAGCGGGGGCCAAGCAGGGGGCTGAGCCAGCGCTTGTACAAACCCAGCAACCACAGTATGAATCGGGAAAGGATGTTCACGGATACGGAAGCGGCGTGCGCCATGTAGTGGTACAAGTATTCCAGAAGCAGGCTTGCCGGTGTTGAATGCATCGGCTATAACACGCGGCCCCCAAGGCCAATCAGGGTGAAGGGATATGGCGAAGACCAAAGCGAGTTCGACCGCCGCGAAGGCGCACAAGGGCAAGACGCCGAACAAGGCTGGCGCCAAGACCGTCAAGTCGAAGCCGGCGGCAGGCAAGGGGCAGGCTGCCAAAGCTGCCGCGAAAGCCCCTGCACGAGCCGCCGCGAAACCCGCCAGCAAGGCCACCCCGAAGAAGGCTGCGTCGCACACCAAGGCCTTCAGGCCGGCTGCCCGCGCACCGGCGAAGAAAGTCGCGGCGAGCAGCAAAGCCGCCAGGGGCAAGACACCAGCGAGCAAGGCTGCGGTGAAGAAGGCGCCGGCGAAGAAGGTCGTTGCCAAGAAGGCCATGGCGAAGCATCCCGTCGTGAAGCATCCCGCGCCGAAGAAGGCTCCGGCGAAGAAGGCATCGTCCGGAAAGGCAGCAGCGGGCAAGGCGCCGGCCAGCAAAGTCGCAACCAGGCCCGCCGCGAAGAAGCCGGCGGTCAAGCCGGCGCACGGCAAGGCCGCCAAACCGGCGGCACCGGCAGCCAGGGTTCCGGCAACCCATGCGGCACGACCGGAGCCGGTCGCGGCGACCCATCCCCATTCTCCTTCGCCCGCGAGCAGGCTTTTCAAGGGCAAGGTGGCAAGCGCCACGGCCATGGTCAGCGCTTCCGGGCCTCATGCCTCCTCCCACAAGAAATCGAAGAATTCGTCGTCCCCAATGAATAAACTGGCAACAAAAACTCTCGATAGCGGCGTCACCCGTGAAGACGGGCGCTACGCCTTGCCCTCCACCAGCACGATCTCCTTGCCCAAGGGCTATCGCCCGTCCAGCGACGAGGAGTACATGAATCCGCGGCACCTGGCCTACTTCCGCAACAAGCTGCGCGAATGGCGCGACCAGCTGGTGGAAGAGTCGCGACAGACCATGGACAACCTGCGCGAGGAAGTGCGTGACGTCGGCGACGAAGCCGAACGCGCCACCCGCGAAACCGAGAACTCGCTGGAGCTGCGCACCCGCGATCGTTACCGCAAGCTGATCTCCAAGATCGACAAGGC
>CALCWL010000043.1 GCA_937906285.1 uncultured Rhodanobacter sp.
GTAGTTCAGCGCCTTCAGCGGCGAGATCACGCCGCAGGTGGCCACGTCGATGTCCGCGCGGAAGGTGGCGATGCCGTTGTGCGGATGCGTCTCCGGATAGGTGTGGACGGTGATGTGGCTCTTGTCCATGTGCGCCACCACCGCGCCGGCGATCGAATCGCGGCCCAGCTTCTCCACCACCGGTTCCTCGGAAATGAGGATGGTCACCGACGCGCCCTGCGGGTCGTAGTCCTGGCGCGCGATGTTGAGGATGTTGGCGCCGATGATCTCGGCCACGTCGGTGAGGATCTGGGTCAGCCGGTCGGCGTCGTACTGCTCGTCGATGTACTCGATGTAGCGCTGGCGCTGCTCTTCGGACACCGCGTAGCAGATGTCGTAGATGTTGAAACTCAGCGCCTTGGTCAGGTTGTTGAAACCCTGCAGGCGAAGACGGGGGAGCGGTTTGACCACGAGCGACTCTCCATGACCGTGACGGCCGGCTGTAGAGGCGGGTTAGCGACAAGGGTCCCCGCGATTGGTATGAAGCACAGGCCAGCGCCTGCGACCCTTGGTTGGTGGCATGCTTTCGACGCTGCCGCTGTCGAAAGACCGCGAAGTATGCGGCAAACGCGTCAGGAAATGAACCTGCAGCCAGCGGGCATGTTTGCCATAATGCGGGGCAAGCTGACGTGATTGTGGTCACGCTTGCCGCGGTGGCGACAAGCGCCGCAGAACCTTGCCTGACTGAGGAGTCGACGTGGCCCCACATCTGAAATACCAGTTGCAACAGGCCTTCGAGCGCTCGCAGGCCCCGTTGGGCTTCGCCCCCGACCCCGCCTCGATGGAGCGTTTCCTGGCGCTGTGCCACCGCCGCCGCTACCCCGGCAAGACCGCGATCATCCGCCCTGGCGATCCGGCCAACACGCTCTATTACGTGGTCGAGGGCTCGCTGGCGGTCTGCACCGAGGACGAGCAGGGTCGCGAACTGATCCTCGCCTACATCAGCCGCGGCCAGTTCATCGGCGAGATGGGCCTGTTCGTGGAGCAGGCCCAGCGCGAATCGGTGGTGCGCTCGCGCACGCCGTGCGAGATGGCGGAAGTCAGCTACGAGCGGCTGTTCCAGCTGATGGAGGGCCCGCTGCGCGAGGAATGCCCCAAGATCCTGTTCGCGATCGGGGCGCAACTGACCAATCGCCTGCTGCGCACCTCGCGCCAGGTCAGCCGCATGGCGTTCATGGACGTCACCAACCGCATCTCGCGCACCCTGCTCGACCTGTGCGAGGAGCCCGATGCGATGACCCACCCTGACGGCACGCAGATCCGCATCTCGCGCCAGGAAGTGAGCCGCATCGTGGGCTGCTCGCGCGAGATGGTCGGGCGCGTGCTCAAGCAGCTCGAGGAGCAGCGCATGATCGACGTCTCCGGCAAGACCATCGTGATCCGCGGCACCCGCTGATCAAGCCGCGCCGGCGCCGCCCCGGTTCGCCTGAACCGGTTTTTTACGGCTGCCGGTCAAGCATGGTGCCCCGCCCCGGCTGCGAGACGGCGCTTGGACTTCGCACAGTTCTTCCTCTTCGTCGGCGTCGGCCTGCTCGCCCAGGTGGTGGACGGTGCGCTGGGCATGGCCTACGGGCTGGTGTCCAACGCGATCCTGCTGGCGCTGGGGCTGCCGCCGGCGGTGGCCAGCGCCACCGTGCACACCGCCGAGATCGCCACCACCTGCGCCTCCGGCGCCTCGCACGCCTGGTTCGGCAACGTGCGCTGGCCGCTGTTCTGGCAGCTGGCGATACCCGGAGCGATCGGCGGCGTGCTCGGCGCCACCTTTCTGGCCAGCGTGCCCGGCGAGACGATCCGTCCGTTCATCAACGCCTACCTGCTGATCCTCGGCACGATGGTGCTGCTGCGCGCGTTCGGCAAGCGGCTGAGCCGGCACCGGGTGCAGCATCCCGGCGTGCTGGGCCTCTTCGCCGGCCTGCTCGACGCGATCGGTGGCGGCGGCTGGGGGCCGCTGGCCACCAGTACCCTGATGGCGCGCGGCGGCGGCGTGCGCAGCACGATCGGCTCGGTCAACGCGGCGGAGTTCGTGGTGACCGCGTCGATCTCCGTCACCCTGGCGTGGCACGTCGGCATCGGACATTGGCCGATCGTGCTGGGCCTGCTCACCGGGGGCGTGCTGGCCGCGCCGTTTGCCGCCTGGCTGGTGCGCCACCTGCCCGAGCGCGCGGTGATGGCTGCGGTGGGCAGCCTGATCGTGGCGATCAGCCTGGTGCAGCTGCTGCGTGGGTAGGGCGGGCACCGCCCGCCGGCTCTTGCCTCGTGAAACGGAGAGCGGCGGGCAGTGCCCGCCCTACCTCGCCGTTGCCGATTCCCGATTCCCGAACGTTCAGAACCACTCGACGCGGGTCAGCGTGCGGCCCAGCGCCTTCTCCACCCTCTTGCACAACTTGGGCGTGCCGTTGACCAGCACCGCCTCGGCAGCCTGCTTGAGCATCGCCACGTCGTGCATCGAATCGCCGTAGGCCACCTGCCAGGCGGCGACGCCGTGCTCGGCCAGCGACTGCACCTTGCGCCGGCCCACGTTGTGTCGACGCGGGCGCAGGCCCAGCCAGCCGGGGCGCAGTCGCGAGGCGACGACTTCCACGCCGGTCAGGCCGAGCTCGCGCAGGATGCCGCTGGCCAACGTCTCTTCGCAGCCGGTCACCACGATCACCCGGTCGCCTTGCGCCTGATGCCGCCGCAACCGGTTCAAACCATCGCGGCAAAATTGTTTCGGACGTCGCGCCAGCACGGCAGCGAAGGCATCGGCGGCCACCCGGTAACGCGGCTCGCGCAGGCCGAGCAAGGCGATCCGCACCAGCAGGTACAGCGGCAGGCGGCGCGACAGCGGCCAGCTCAGCAGCAGCAGGGGCGAGGCCAGCAAGGCAACGCCCTTGCGCCATGCGGAGCCGGCATAGCGGCTGCGCACGAACAGCGCGAAGGAATCGCCGCGGATCAGCACGCCGTCGAAATCGAACAACACCACGCGCGGCGTGTTTCCGCACGGCGCGGCCGCCGCATCATCCCCGGGCGCGGCGATGGCAGGTTCGACGGGGGCGCTCATGCGTTGGCGAACAACCGTCGCAGTTCGCGGCCCGGGTCCTCGGCACGCATGAAGGCCTCGCCGACCAGAAACGCCTGCACGCCGCCCTCACGCAGGCGCGCCACGTCCTCGGGCGTGTGGATGCCGGATTCGGCCACCAGCACGCGGTCGTACTCGATCAGCGCCTGCAGCGCCAGCGAGGTTTCCAGCGCCGTCTCGAAATTGCGCAGGTTGCGGTTGTTGACGCCGATCAGCGGCACCGGCAGCGCCAGCGCGCGCTCCATCTCCTCCTCGTCGTGCACTTCGCACAGCACGTCCAGGTCGAGTTCGGCGGCGAGCAGCGCCAGCGGCAGCAGCTCGTCGTCGTCGAGCGCGGAGACGATCAGCAGGATGCAGTCGGCGCCGATCGCGCGCGCCTCGTGCACCTGGTAGGGATCGATGATGAAGTCCTTGCGCAGCAGCGGCAGCGAGCAGGCCTTGCGCGCCTGCTGCAGGAACGCCTCGCTGCCCTGGAAGAAATCCGCGTCGGTGAGCACCGACAGGCAGGCCGCGCCGGCCTTCTCGTAGCTGCGCGCGATCGCGGCGGGATCGAAATCCGCGCGGATCACGCCCTTGCTGGGGCTGGCCTTCTTCACCTCGGCGATCACCGCAGGCAAGCCGGCCTCGATCTTTGCCTCGATCGCCGCGGCGAAGCCGCGGGTATCCGGCAGGTCGGCGATGCGCGCGGTCAGCTCGGCCAGCGGAACCTTGCTGCGGCGTTCGGCGACCTCTTCGGCCTTGCGCGCAAGTATGCGATTGAGAATGTCGGTCATGGCATCTCGCTCGGGGTGGGGGGACGACTGCATCCTAATCGGCCGTGGCGCACGGCGTCACCGGTCGCGACATCTACCGCACGCCCGCCAGGCGCCGCGTGGCGGCCACGAAGGCCTGCATTTTTGCATGCGCGGCGCCGCTGGCGATCACCGCCCGCGCCCGTTCGATGCCGGTGCCGATGTCATCGACCACGCCGGCAGCATACAAGGCCGCGCCGGCATTGAGGCACACGATGTCGTGCGGCACGCCGGGCTCGCCTCGCAATGCGTCCAGCAGCATCGCCTTCGATTCGCCCGCGTCCTCCACCCGCAGGTTGCGGCTGGAGGCCATCGCCAGGCCGAAATCCTCCGG
>CALCWL010000044.1 GCA_937906285.1 uncultured Rhodanobacter sp.
GCCCTTGAACAGCGGGCCGTCGCAGTGCGGGCAGTAGGCCACGCCCTTGTTGCGATACTGCTCCTCGCCGGGCACGCCCATCTGCCGCCAACGCGCGCCAGTGGCGAGGATCACCGTCCTCGACTTCAGCGTGGCCCCGTTGGCCAGTTGCACTTCGACCAGGCCACCGGTGGCGTCGCTGGCCGGCACCAGCTTCTCGGCGCGCTGCAGGTTCATCACGTCCACGTCGTATTCGTGCACGTGCTGTTCCAGCGCAGCAGCCATCTTCGGACCTTCGGTGTACGGCACCGAGATGAAGTTCTCGATCGCCATGGTGTCCAGCACCTGGCCGCCGAAACGCTCGGCCGCCACGCCAGTGCGGATGCCCTTGCGCGCGGCGTAGATTGCCGCGGCCGCGCCGGCCGGACCGCCGCCGACCACCAGCACGTCGAAGGCGTCCCTGGCCTTGATCTTCTCCGCCTCGCGGGCGCTGGAGCCGGTGTCGATCTTCGCCAGGATCTGCTCCAGGCTCATGCGGCCCTGGTCGAACACCTCGCCGTTGAGGAACACGGTGGGCACCGACATCACCTGGCGCTTCTCCACCTCGTCCTGGTACAGCGCACCGTCGATGGCAACGTGCCGGATGTTGGGGTTCAGCACGCTCATCAGGTTCAGCGCCTGCACCACGTCGGGGCAGTTCTGGCAGGACAGCGAGAAATAGGTCTCGAAGGCGTACTCCCCATCGAGATTGCGCACCTGCTCGATCACGTCGGCCGCAGCCTTGGACGGATGGCCGCCGACCTGCAGCAGGGCCAGCACGAGCGAGGTGAATTCATGGCCCATCGGGATGCCGGCAAAGCGCACGCCGATGTCGGTGCCGAGGCGGTTGATCGCGAAGGACGGCTTGCGCGTTTCGCTGTCGTCGCGGCGCAGGCTGATCTTGTCCGACAGCGCGGCGATCTCCTGCAGCAGCTCGTCCAGCTCGCGCGACTTGGCGCCGTCGTCCAGCGACGCGACCAGTTCGATCGGCTGCGTGAGCTTTTCCAGGTAGGACTTCAGTTGCGTCTTGAGGGCTTCGTCGAGCATGGCGAACACTCCGAAACGGAAAAGAGGGGGCGGGAGGCTTGTGGCAGCGGCCGGCGCCATGGGGAGGGGGCGGCCTATCGGGGGAGGGGCAGGCCGGACGCGGGCCGCTGGCACAAGCATCCTGGGCGGAGCCCCGGGCGCGCCGTGGCGCCCGGGTCCGTGACATCGTTGCAGCGATAACTCAGATCTTGCCGACCAGGTCCAGCGACGGCGCCAGGGTCTTCTCGCCTTCCTTCCACTTGGCCGGGCAGACCTCGTTCGGATGGGCGGCGACGTACTGCGCGGCCTTGACCTTGCGCAGCAGCTCGGACGCGTCGCGGCCGATGCCGCCGGCGGTGATCTCGACGATCTGGATCTTGCCCGAAGGGTCGATCACGAAGGTGCCGCGATCGGCGATGCCGTCGGCCTCGATCAGCACGTCGAAGTTGCGCGAAATCTGGTGGGTGGGGTCGCCGACCATGGTGTAGTTGATCTTCTTCACCGCGTCGGAGGTGTCGTGCCACGCCTTGTGCGCGAAATGGGTGTCGGTGGAGACCGAGTAGATCTCGACGCCCAGTTTCTGGAACTCGGCATAGTTGTCGGCCAGGTCTTCCAGCTCGGTCGGGCAGACGAAGGTGAAGTCGGCCGGATAGAAGAACACGACGGACCACTTGCCCTTCAGGTCGGCGTCGCTGACTTCGATGAACTTGCCGGCCTTGAGGGCCTGGGCCTTGAACGGTTTCACTTCGGTGTTGATGAGGGACATCTGCTTGGCTTCCCGTGGTGGTTGGACAACGAAAGGAATGCTACGAGCCGCCAGACAATTAATCTAATTGATTGTTGGCATTGATTTGATTGGCTGCAGCTATCGGTTTGCGCGTACTTTGCAGATGCGGGCGAAGCGGCCGGCTTCAAGCCCTCCGGACGCCATCGGAAGGGCTTACGAATTCGTCGCGAAGCGGCCGCGCAACTGTTGGTCCACCACCGTGGCAGTGACGATGTCGCTGCCCACGTTCACCGTGGTGCGCATCATGTCGAGCACGCGGTCCACGCCGATGACGATGCCGATGCCCTCGGGCGGAATGCCGAAGGTGGCCAGCAGGCCGGCGATCATCGGCAGCGAGCCGCCGGGAATACCCGCGACAGCCACCGCGCTGAGCACCGACAGCAGCATCAGGATGGCCTGGTGGGTGATCGACAGCTCCACGCCGAACGCCTGCGCCACGAACAGCACCACGCAGCCCTCGAACAGCGCCGTGCCGCTCATGTTCATGGTCGCGCCCAGCGGCAGCACGAAGCCGGCGGTGCTGGGGTTGAGCTTCAGTTCGTCATGCGCCACCGCCAGCGAAGCGGGCAGGCAGGCGTTGCTGGAACTGGTCGAGAACGCGGTGATCAGCAGGGCGCGGATCTGGCGGAAGTACGTGAGCGGCGAACGCTTCGCCAGGAAGCGCAGCCACAACGACATGGTGCCAAACAGGTGCAGGGCCAGCGCCACGGTGCAGCCGACGACAAATACCGATAGCGCCAGCAAGACGTCCACGCCGACCTTGACGATCACGCTGTAGATCATCGCCGGCACCGCATAGGGCGCCAGCTCCAGGGCAAAGCCGACGATCTTCGTCATCAGGTCGGTGATGGTGTCCAGCGCCACCTGCACGCGCTTGCGCTCCTTCTCGCGCAACTGGGTCGCCGCGGCGCCGACCAGGATCGCGAACAGGATCAGCGGCAGCACGTCGCCGAGCGCGTCGCGGCTGGGGCCGGCCACCGCGCCGACCAGGTTGCGCGGCATGAACATCTCCACCAGCGTGCCGAAGCTCATCTTCGGCTGGGCTGCCTTGGTGTCGATCGTCTTCTGCGCGCTGCCGCCGTACTCCTGCATCAGCTGGGTGCGCGCCTGTTCGTCCAGATGATGGCCAGGCTGCACGGTGTTCATCATCACCAGGCCGATCGCCACCGCGATCAGCATGTTGGCGAAGAACAGCACGAAGGTGCGCCCGGCGAGCGGGCCGAGGCGATCCAGCCGGCCCAGTTGCGCCACACCTGAGGCGAGCGAACTGAACACCAGCGGGATCACCACGAAGAACAGCATGCGCAGGAAGATCTGCCCGAACGGGTCGAACACGGCCCCGGAAATCTTCTGCATCAACGCCAGGGTGGGCGGATGCCACTGGCCGATGCCGAGCGTGACCACGGCGGCAACCACGCCGATCACCAGGCCCCAGAGGATGCGTTTCGCGAGAGGAGTCGATGTGCTCATCGGACCGAATGTACGGGGCCGCGGCGGATTCGTCACGCAAGAAATTGCGATCGGCTGCCAGCCCGGTGCCCGCGGCCGTGGCGGGGGGGCCGGAAGGGCCAATCCCGGCCGTTGGCGCGGTGGGCTAAAATGGGCGTTTTAAAGGGAAGCCACATGACACAGTCAGCATCCCCGGGCGCCCGTTTTCGCGCCGCCGTTGCCGCCGAACAGCCACTGCAGATCATGGGGGCGATCACGGCCTATGCCGGCCTGATGGCCAAACGCGTGGGCTACCAGACGCTGTATCTGTCCGGCGGCGGCGTGGCCGCCAATTCGCTGGGCATGCCGGACCTGGGCATTTCCACCATGGAGGACGTGCTCACCGACGCCCGCCGCATCGTCGACGCCACCGGCCTGCCGCTGCTGGTCGACATCGATACCGGCTGGGGTGGGGCGTTCAACATCGCGCGCACCATCCGCTCGTTCCAGCGCGTGGGCGTGGCCGCGGTGCACATGGAAGACCAGGTCGGCCAGAAGCGTTGCGGCCACCGTCCCGGCAAGGAAGTGGTTCCGAAGGAGGAGATGGTCGATCGGGTGAAGGCTGCGGTCGACGCGCGCACCGATGCGGACTTCGTGATCATGGCGCGCACCGACGCAGCGGCGGTGGAAGGTATCGATTCCGCGATCGAGCGCGCGGTGGCCTACGTCGAGGCCGGCGCCGACATGATCTTCCCCGAGGCGATGAAGACGCTGGCCGACTACCGCAAGTTCAAGGCAGCGGTGAAGGTGCCGATCCTGGCCAACCTCACCGAGTTCGGTTCCACCCCGTTCTTCACTACCGACGAGCTGCGCGACGCCGGCGTGGACATCGCGCTGTATTGCTGCGGCGCGTACCGGGCGATGAACAAGGCTGCGCTCAACTTCTATGAAACCGTGCGCCGCGAGGGCACGCAGAAGCACATCATCGACACCTTGCAGACCCGCGAGGAGCTGTACGACTTCCTCGGCTACCACGCCTACGAGGACAAGCTGGACGAGTTGTTTGCCGGCGGCCGGAAGGACTGATTGCGCATGGCCGAACCGCAATCCCCGGGGAACGCGACACCGCCGGACCGGCGCGATCACTGGGATGCGCTGGGCGTGGTCATCGCTTCGCTGGTCGGCCTGCTGGCCCTGGTCGTGGCCGGTTACACCGCCTACATCCAGCGCGAGCAGGTGCGCGCGCAGGTCTGGCCGTACCTGATCAGCGGCAACAATGACCTGGCCCAGGCGCTGACCGTCAGTAACAAGGGCGTCGGGCCCGCGCTCGTGCGCAGCGTGCAGGTCAGTGTCGAGGGCAAGCCGCAGGTCGACTGGGACCACGTGCTGGGTGCGTTGGGGATGCAGCCACACAACTACATCATGACGACCATCAACCATGGCGTGTTGAGCCCGGGCGAGGAACTGCAGGCGATCCGTTTTCCGGACAAGGAGTTGTGGAAGAAATTCCACGACGCTTCATCGGGGCGGATGGCACTCGACATATGTTTCTGTTCGACGCTGGGCGAGTGCTGGATTTCCATCAATGAAAAAGTCATCGGGCCCAAGTCGATGCCATTGCAATTGCACGTGAAGCCGGTCGGACAGTGCCCGCGGCTATCGCCAGCTGAAACGTTCAACAATTGAGAGGAAGGATGCGATGAGCGACAACGCACAAGTTCTACCCAAGGCCAAGAAGTCCGTCGCCCTGTCCGGCGTGGCCGCGGGCAACACCGCGCTGTGCACGGTGGGCCGCAGCGGCAACGACCTGCATTACCGCGGCTACGACATCCACGATCTGGCG
>CALCWL010000045.1 GCA_937906285.1 uncultured Rhodanobacter sp.
CTTCTCGACGTCGTAGTCGCACTTCTGCAGCAGCTTCTGGATGATGTTCTCGACATCCTCGCCCACGTAGCCCGCTTCGGTCAGCGTGGTGGCGTCGGCGATCGTGAACGGCACGTTGAGCAGGCGCGCCAGCGTTTCGGCGAGCAGCGTCTTGCCCGAGCCGGTCGGGCCGATCAGCAGGATGTTGGATTTGCCCAGCTCGATGTCGTCGCTCTTCTGGCGCGATTCCATCCGCTTGTAGTGGTTGTACACGGCGACCGCCAGGGCCTTCTTGGCACGCGCCTGGCCGACCACGTACTGGTCAAGCGATTCGCGGATTTCGCGCGGCTTGGGCAGCTGGGTATGGCCGGCGGCGGCCTTCTCTTCCAGCTCCTCGCGGATGATGTCGTTGCACAGCTCCACGCACTCGTCGCAAATGAACACGGACGGACCCGCGATCAGCTTGCGTACCTCATGCTGGCTCTTGCCACAGAACGAGCAATAGAGAATCTTGCCGCTGTCGCTGGAACGCCCCTGCCGGTCGTCACTCATACTCTCGATCCTGCTGGTAAATCCGGGTGCGCCGCGAGAATACCACAGGGCTCCGCGTCTGCCTGCAGACGCAGAGCCCATGGCGGGACACCGGGTAAAAGTCGTCGAATCAGGCGGATTTCACGGATTCCACGGCGCGCTTGTCGAGCACTTCGTCGATCAGGCCGTAGGTCTTGGCGTCCTGCGCGTTCATGAAGCGGTCCCGTTCCATGTCCGCCTCGATCTTCTGCAGCGTCTGGCCGGTATGTTCCACGTAGAGGTTGTTCAACCGCTCGCGGATGTACAGGATCTCGCGCGCCTGGATTTCGATATCGGTAGCCTGGCCCTGCGCGCCGCCGGAAGGCTGGTGGATCATGATGCGGGAGTTCGGCAAGGCGAATCGCTTGCCCTTGGCACCCGCCATCAGCAGGAACGAGCCCATGCTGCAGGCCTGACCGATGCACATGGTGCTGACCGCCGGCTTGATGAACTGCATCGTGTCGTAGATCGCCAGTCCGGCAGTGACCGCGCCCCCGGGGCTGTTGATGTAGAAATTGATGTCCTTGTCCGGATTCTCCGACTCCAGGAACAGCATCTGCGCCACGATCAGGTTGGCCACCTGGTCGTTGACCTCGCCCACCAGGAAAATCACCCGCTCCTTCAACAGACGCGAGTAGATGTCGTAGGAGCGCTCGCCGCGGGCGGTCTGCTCGACGACCATCGGTACCAGATTGAGATTCTTGATGGGATCCATGCTCATGCTCGCGGCTGGGGAGTGGACGGGCCTGGCAATCGTCAGGCGTTGGCTGGACGCATCACGTCATCGAAACTCAGTTCCTGCACGGTGGTCCTGGCGTGCTCGGCCACCCACTCTGCCACCTGATCTTCCATCACGCGATTCTGCAGTCCCGACATCAACTGGGGGTCGCCGTTGTAGAGTTCAATGACCTTCTCGGGCTCCTCGTAGGTCGAGGCAATCGCGGCGAGCTGCTCGGCGACCCGCTTGCGGTCGATCTTGAGCGCCTGCTTGCGCGCGATCTCGCCCATCAGCAGACCGGCAATCACCCGCTTGCGGGCAATCGGCAAGGCAGCGTCGATCAGCTGCTGCGGAGGTTGCTGGCCTTCGGGCATGTTGCCCGCCGCCAGGGTGCGCGCCTCCGACTGCACCATCAGCTTCGGCACGTCGAGATCGCCGTGCGCATCGGCCAGCTTGCTGGCCACTTCCGACTTCAGGCGCGCCATCAGGGCGGCCTTGAGTTCACGCTCCAGGTTGGCGCGGACCTCCTTGCGGAAGGTCTCCAGGCTGCCATCCTCGATGCCGAACAGTTTGGCGAACTCGCCGTCGACCTCTGGCAGCTTGGGCTCCTGCACCTTGATGATGTGGAAATTGACCTTGGCGTTCTTGCCGGCCAGTTGCTCATTGCGGAAATCCGCGGGGAACTCGATCGCGGCCTCGAACTGGTCACCGGCAACGTGCCCGGACAGGGCTTCGTCCAGCGCCGCGAACAGGGTGCCCGAACCCAGCACGCTGCCGGCGCGCTCCTGGCCTTCGGCCGGGAAACGGTAGTCGTCCGCCGTGGCGGCATATTCGAACATCACGAAATCGCCAGCAGCCGAGGCACGCGCGACCTCCTCGAAACTGCGCCGCTGCAGGCGGAGGGTTTCCAGCATGCGGTCGATGTCGGCGTCCGTGACCTCCGCCGCGGCGCGATGCACTTCCAGCGCGGAAACGTCGATCTCGGGAAACTCGGGCATGATCTCGAAGGTCGCCGTGTAGGCGATCTCGCCGTTCTCGGGACGACCGGTGGTGTTGATCGCGGGATTCGCGATCGGCTGCAGCTTCTCCTGTTCCACCGCCTCGCGCAGCGTGCTGCCGATCAGGTCGGAGAGCACTTCGCCCCGCACCTGCTCGCCGAAGCGCTGCTTGATGACCGTCACCGGTACCTTGCCCGGCCGGAATCCCTTCAGGCGAACGGTGCGCCCCATCTCCGCGATCCGCGCGCTGACCTGCGTCTCGAACCGCTCCGCGGGAAACTTCACCGTGAGCTTGCGCTCCAGCGAACCGACATTCTCAACCGAAACCTGCATGACGTCTCCTGGTACTGCTCTTTAGTGTTGTGACCCTGTCACAGGCGCCATGGCGGGATGCCCCGCCTGCAAAAACGACCGACCATGGTGCGAAAGGGGGGACTCGAACCCCCACGGGGTTACCCGCTGGAACCTAAATCCAGTGCGTCTACCAATTCCGCCACTTTCGCGATACTGCCGGCATGGAACGCGTGTGCCGGACGGCGCCGAACGACCGCCGGCCGCTGCCGATCACCGCCGCGGGAACCCTGCGGCAGGCTTGCCCGAATCGCGGGTTCCATTGTACGAAAGCGGACCATTTTACGGTTGCGCGGCCTTGCAGCACAAGCAGCCCCGTTGACGATCGCAAGCGCCCAAAAGCAGACAGGCGCCCGGTTTCCCGGACGCCTGTCGTTTGTGGTGGGCCGTGAAGGATTCGAACCTTCGACCAATTGATTAAGAGTCAACTGCTCTACCAACTGAGCTAACGGCCCAGAGACTGGGTCAACCCGGAAAACCGGGGTGGAACTGGGGTGGATGATGGGATTCGAACCCACGACAACCGGAATCACAATCCGGGACTCTAACCAGCTGAGCTACA
>CALCWL010000046.1 GCA_937906285.1 uncultured Rhodanobacter sp.
GCCGTCCCGGCGTGCTGCACGGCAACCGCACCTACGTGCTGTGCGACGACAACGGCCAGATCACCGAGACGCATTCGGTCTCCGCCGGCCTCGACTATCCCGGTGTGGGGCCGGAGCATGCCTTCCTGAAGGATGCCGGTCGCGCCGAGTACGTCGGCATCACCGACGACGAGGCGCTGGAGGCGTTCCACCTGCTGGCGCGCACCGAAGGCATCCTGGCCGCCCTGGAATCCAGCCACGCGGTGGCGCAGGCGATCAAGCTGGCGCGCGAGTTGCCCAAAGACGGCATCGTGCTGTGCAACCTGTCCGGCCGCGGCGACAAGGACGTGCACACGATCGCGGCGCGCGAGGGAGTGAGCGTGTAGCGAGGAGTGAGTGGAGAGGAGTGAGAAGTGAGAGGAAGTCTCGCACTCCAGAACCGCTCAGACCCGCCCGAGCTCTCTTTCACTTCTCACTTCTCATTACTCACTCCTGTCTTATGAGCCGCATCGACACCCGCTTCGCCCAACTCAAGGCCGCCGGCCGCACCGGCCTGATCCCCTTCGTCACCGCGGGTGATCCGTCGCCGCAGCACATGGTGGCGATGATGCATGCGCTGGTGGAATCGGGAGCGGACCTGATCGAGCTGGGCGTGCCGTTTTCCGATCCGATGGCGGATGGCCCGGTGATCCAGCACGCCAGCGAGCGGGCGATCGCCAAGGGTGTAGGGCTCGCGCAGGTGCTGGGCTGGGTGCATGCCTTTCGCCAGCGCGATGCGGAAACCCCGATCGTGCTGATGGGCTACCTGAACCCGCTGGAGACCCACGGCTACGCGCGCTTCGCGCAGGAGGCGGTGGCGGCCGGGGTCGACGGCGTGCTGCTGGTCGATTGTCCGCTGGAGGAGTCGGCCGTGCTGCAGTCGCTGCGCGAGGCGGGGTTGCAGCAGATCCTGCTCGCCTCGCCCACCACCGCACCCGCGCGTATGGCGCAGTTGTGCCGTTCTGCGGAAGGCTTCCTGTATTATGTATCGTTCGCCGGCGTCACCGGGGCGGCGCAGTTGAGCGTCGACGAGATTGCCGAACGGGTTGCCGGAGTCAGGGCCCTCGCGGGTACGCCGGTGGCGGTGGGTTTCGGCATCCGCGATGCGGCCAGCGCCGCGGCAATCGGTGGTTTCGCTGACGCGGTCGTCATCGGCAGCGCGCTGGTCGAAAGCCTGGCGCCGGCCACGGACGCGGCGGACATCGCGGGTCGTGCGCGCAGTTTCCTGCAGCCGATTCGTGCAGCGCTGGATGCACGCTGAGGCGGTCGAGCTGGCCGCCTCGAACGTTTGAGGTATTGCGATGAACTGGCTGCAGAAGATCATGAACCCGCGTACCCGCACGCTCCCTTCGGGCGGCGGCAAGGGCTCGGTGCCCGAGGGCGTGTGGGAGAAGTGCGCCGGCTGCGGCACCGTGCTGTACCGGCCGGAGCTGGAGCGCAATCTGATGGTGTGCCCCAAGTGCGACCATCACCATTACATCAGTGCGCGGGCGCGGCTGGGCGCGCTGCTCGACGAGGGTTCCGGCCAGGAACTGTGGTCCGGCATGGAGCCGGCCGACCCGCTGAAGTTCCGCGATTCGAAAAAGTACCGCGACCGCATCATCGCCACCCAGAAGAAGCTGGGCGAGAAGGACGCCATGGTCGCGATGAGCGGCCGGCTGAAAGGTCGGCCGCTGATGGCGGTGGCGTTCGAGTTTGCCTACATGGGCGGCTCGATGGGCTCGGTGGTCGGCGAGAAGTTCACCCGCGCCGCCGAACGCGCGCTGGCCGACAAGAGTGCGCTGGTGTGCTTTTCCGCCACCGGCGGCGCGCGCATGCAGGAGGCGCTGTTCTCGCTGATGCAGATGGCCAAGACCTCGGCCGCGCTGGCGCGCATGCGCGACGCCGGGGTGCCGTACATCAGCGTGCTGACCAACCCGACCACCGGTGGCGTCTCCGCCAGCCTGGCGATGCTGGGCGACATCAACATCGGCGAGCCGAAGGCGCTGATCGGCTTCGCCGGTCCGCGCGTGATCGAGCAGACCGTGCGCGAGACCCTGCCGGAAGGTTTCCAGCGTTCGGAGTTCCTGCTCGACCATGGCGCGATCGACCTGATCGTCGACCGCCGCGAGATGCGCGACAAGCTGGCCGATCTGCTCGGCATCCTGACCCGGGCCGAGCGCGGGGCCTGAGTTCCGTTGCGCCAACGTCACCATGCACGATGCCGCCCACGGGCGGCATCGTCGTTTCCGGCCCGGTTTTTCCACAGCTTTTGTGCGCCGATGCTGTACAAGCCTGTGGACAACCGCGGCAGCCCCCTTTGTCGACAGTCACTTGCCATGCGTTGATGCTTTCTTGCGCAGCGGCGCGGCAGTTTTCCACAGCCGATGTGGAGCGCGCCGCGCAAAGCCTGTGGACAACATGGCTATCTGCCTGAACACAAAGGCCACGTCGACGGCGTGGGCAGAAGTTGCACGAAATCATGTCGACGTCGCCGCCGAGGCAACCGCAGCGGCACTCCCGTACACTGGCCCTTCCGTTCCGCTGGAGGCTCCGTGATGACACGCACCCTGTTTGCACTCGCCCTGACGGGTCTGGCCGCCGCCGCGATGGCGGCCACCGCTGCGCCCGCACTGCCGGCCACGGCCGCGCCCGCCGGCGCCAAGGCCTACATCATCTCGCCGGCCGACGGCGCCACCGTGGGCCAGGAGGTCACGGTGCGCTTCGGCCTGAAAGGCATGGGCGTGGCGCCAGCCGGCGTGACGAAGGAGCACACCGGTCACCACCACTTGCTGATCGACGTGAAGGAATTGCCCGTCGCCGGTCAGCCGATTCCCGCCGATGCGCAGCACGTCCACTTCGGCGGGGGGCAGACGCAGACCACGCTGAAGCTGGCCCCGGGTACGCACACCTTGCAGCTGGAGCTCGGCGACGCCAACCACGTGCCGTTCGAACCCGCGGTGGTGTCGAAGAAGATCACCATCCACGTGAAATAGGGCGCGGCCGGGAGCTGGGCGGGTGGCACGCGGCAGATCGGCTAAAATTGGCGGCTTCATCCTGACGCCGCCGATATTTCGATGACCGTACGCACCCGTTTTGCCCCCAGTCCCACCGGCTTCCTGCACATCGGCGGTGCGCGCACCGCGTTGTATTGCTGGCTGGAGGCGCGTCGTCGCGGCGGGCAGTTCATCCTGCGCATCGAGGATACCGATCGCGAACGTTCCACCGACGCGGCGGTGCAGGCAATCCTCGACGCCATGCACTGGCTCGGCCTGGATGCCGACGAGGGCCCGTTCTACCAGACCCGGCGACTCGACCGATACAAGCAGGTCGCCGACGAACTGGTCGCCGCCGGCAAGGCCTACTACGCCTACGAGAGCAAGGAAGAGATCGAGGCGATGCGCGAGGCGGCCATGAAGGCTGGCGAGAAGCCGCGCTACAACGGTTACTACCGCGATCGCAACGAGGCGTGCCGCGACGACCCCAACCGGGTGATCCGCTTCCGCAACCCGACCGAAGGCTCGGTGGTGTTCGAGGACAAGGTCAAGGGCCGCATCGAGATCGCCAACAGCGAGCTGGACGACCTGGTGATCTTCCGCTCCGACGGCTGGCCGACCTACAACTTCGCCGTGGTGGTGGACGACATCGACATGGGCGTCACCGAGGTGATCCGCGGCGACGACCACGTCAACAACACGCCGCGCCAGATCA
>CALCWL010000047.1 GCA_937906285.1 uncultured Rhodanobacter sp.
TCGTCGCCGTGGGCCTGCATGCGCTTGGCGATCCAGCGCGGGATTTCCGCGCCGCACATTTCCGAGAAGCGCTTGAGCTGGCTGTAGTTGGAGATCGGCATGATGCCCGGCACGATCGGCACGTTCACGCCAAGTCGGCGCACGTCGTCGACGAAGCGGAAATACGCATCGGGGTTGAAGAAATACTGGGTGATCGCGCCGTTGGCGCCGGCGTCGATCTTCGCCTTGAAGTGCGTGAGGTCGCGCAGCGCGTCGTCGGCCTGCGGATGCGTCTCCGGGTAGGCCGCCACCTCGATGTGGAAATGGTCGCCGCAGTGGCGGCGGATGAACGCCACCAGTTCGGCGGCATAGCGGAAGTCGCCCGCCGTGGCCATGCCCGAGGGCATGTCGCCGCGCAAGGCCACGATGCGTCGGTAGCCCGCCGCACGGTAGCCGTCGAGCAGCGCGGCGATTTCCGCCCGGGTGCCGCCCATGCACGACAGGTGCGGCGCCACGTTGAGCCCGTGCTGCGTGTGCAGCCTCGCCACCGTATCGCCGGTGTAACTCAGCGTGGAACCGCCCGCGCCGAAGGTGACCGAGGCATATTCGGGCTGGTGTGCCTTCAGCGCCTGCGCCGCGCGGTCGAGCTGCGCGCGCTGGTCGTCGGTCTTGGGCGGAAAGAATTCGAAGCTGATCGACGTCATCGCGAAGGTTCCGGAGCCACGGTGTCCGGCAGTATATATCTTCGATTCGCGATGAAGCGATATATGGCGGCCGGACTCAGCTTGCGGGCGGCCCGTTCGGCGTGGCTGCCGGCGGCACCGGCGCCTCGCTGGGGCCGTGGTGGCGCCCGGTGCGCTGGGTGGCGATGCGCCACGCGCTGGACAGCCCCGGCAGCGGGTCGTCGAAGCGGAACGTGTGGAAATGCGCGCGCGACCACTGCCGCAGGATCGTCGGCCACGGCGTGCGCGCCCCGCGCGGCTGCCCGCGCACGGCGTTGATGTCGCGCTGCAGGTTCACGCAACCGGCGCCGACCACGTAATCCGGCGACGCCACGTCGACCGGCAGGCCCAGCGCATCCTGCCATGCCATCTCGCAGACGTTGACGCCGCAGCGCGCGGCGAACTCCACGTAGGTCCAGGCGCGCGTATTCACCTCGAGGATGCGGAACTGCCCGTCGCGGGCGTCGCGCTTGAACTCCGCACTGAAGATGCCGCGGTAATCCACCCTGGCCAGCAATGCGGTCAGGTTGGTCGCCGCCGGTTCGACCTCGGCCAGCGGGATGCTCTCGCAGTACGAGCTGTTGCCGAAGTCGGCCGGATGGATGCGAAAGCGGCGCCGCGCGAACAGGCCGGTGAAACGCCCTTGCGCGTCGCGGAAGCCGTCCACGAAATAATGGTCGGCCGCGGTGCCGGGCACGTACTCCTGCGCCATCAACCGGAAGCCCAGGCCGTGCAGGCGCTGCCAGGTTTCCAGCAGCTCCTCGCGGCTGTGCACCCATACGCCCTTGATGCCCAGCACATCGCTGAACTTCTGCGAATTGACCGGCTTGATGAAGACACGGTCGAGCCGCTCGAACGGCATCGCCGCGATGTCCGCCGCGCTGTCGATGCGATAAGTCGGCGGATGCGGCATGCCGGTCTCTTGCAGCAGCGCGGCAAAGCGCGACTTGTCCTGCAGCAGCTCCTGCGTCTGCCGCGAGCAGGTGCTGGTGCGGAAGCGCTGGCCCAGCTCGCTCTGCGGCAGGTCGGCCAGCCACAGCGCGGCGTCGTCGGCGCCGGCGATCAGCACCGCCTCGTCCAGCGGCAACTCGCGCAGGTGCTCCAGCGCCTGCGGACCGGGCACGCCATCCCACGCCGTCGGTCCGGGCGTGGGCCGGAACCAGCGCGAGCGCGTCACCTGGTCGCCCGCGCGGCAGGCCACATAGGTCGGGATGCCGGCCAGCGTCAGGCAACGCAGAATGCCCAACGCGGTGGGGCCGCAGCCCATCACGATCGCCGGCACGTGCCGTTCGTCCCGCTTGCCCATGGATGTTTCCCCAAGATCGCCGCATGCGTGCGTTCGACGCCGCGCCTGTCCGGCCATGCTAGCACCCGCGAAGGGCGGCCGGCCGCCGCGCGTGGCGGTTCAGCGGCGGCGACGGCGCCACCACGCGCGCAGCCGCGAACTGCGCAGGCGGCTCTTCGCGCGCAGCCAGTGCATCGGCACGGAATCGCCCACGCGCACTTCGACCAGAGTCACGCCGGGCGCGTCGATCGCCGCGGCCAGGATGGCCTGCGCGTCGCCTTGCAGGCGCACGTGCGTCGCACCGACGGCGTCGGCCAGGGCGGCGACGTCGACGCCGTCGAACTCGGTGCCGTACGCGTGGCCCGAGCCGGCCAGTTGCTGCATGCGGATCAGACCGTAGGCGCCGTCGACGAACACGATCACGGTCAGCCGCAGCCGCTCGCGCACCGCGGTGAGCAGCTCCAGTCCGGACATCGCCAGGCCGCCATCGCCGATCAGCGCCACCACCGGTCGCGCCGGATCGGCCAGGCAGGCGCCGATCGCGGCGCCGATGCCGAAGCCCATCGACTGCAGGTTGGTCGGCACGATCAGGCCGCGCGGGCAAAGCACCGGAAAGTGGCGGCGCGCCAGGCCCTGGTGCTGGCCCGAATCGGTGAGCAGGCAGCCATGCCGCGGCAGTGCCTGGCGCAGCGCGGCGAAGAACGCCTGCGGCTGCCCGTCGTCCACGCCGTGGATGCGCGGTTCGACCCGCCGCCGGTCGCGCTCGTCGTCGGCGCGCCGACGCCAGCCGGCGATCTCGTCGTGACTGAAGCCGGCATGGCCCGGCCTCGTTTCCAGCCGTTGCAGCAGGGCGGCCAGGAAGATCGTCGCGTCCGCGCACACTGCGTGGCGCGCGGGATAGTTGGCGCCCAGCACGGCCGCGCTGGCATCGACGTGGATGAGCTTCTCCGGCGGGATGCGCAGCTCGAAGCCGCGGCTGCCGTTGTGGGAGAACTTGCAGCCGATCGCCAGCACCACGTCGCTCGCCTCGACCAACGCGTTGAGCGTGCCGCACTCGTTGCCGGCGAAGGCGAAACCCAGCGACAACGGGTGATCTTCGGCCACCACGCCGCGCCCCGAGGTGGTGGTGACCACCGCGGCGGACAGCGTTTCGGCCAGCTGCGTGGCCAAACCGGCGGCGGCGTTGCAGCCCTGGCCGAGCAGCAACATGCCGCGGCCGGCCCGTTGCAGGGTGGCCAGCACGGCGTCGAGCGCGGCCTCGTCGAGCGGTGGCGGCGACGGTGGCGCGATATCTGCCAACGGCGCCGATTCGCGCAACGCATCGCGGGCGAACTGCACCAGCACCGGGCCGGGTTCGCCGGCGCCGGCCAGGGCGTGCGCCGCGAGCAACGCGGGGGCGATCCCGGCGGCATGGTCGACGTGGTACTGGCCCTTGCTCAGCGGGCCGGCGATCGCCGCCTGATCCAGCGCCTGCAGCTGGAACTGCCGTCCGGGCGAGCGCGCCGGCTGCATGGTGAGGTGCAGCAGCGCGGCCGAATCCAGCGTCGCCTCGGCCAGCCCGGTCAACGCCCAGGTGAAGCCCGGGCCGGGAATGGTGAGCAGGGCGGCGAGGCGCCCCGAGGCGCGGTAGTAGCCGTTGGCCATCATCGCCGCCGACAATTCGTGGGTGGCCACGACGCTGCGCAGCGGCGCGCGGCGCAGCGCCTCGTACAAGCCCGTGGTCTGCGTGCCGGGCAGGCCGAACACGCAGTCGATGCCGGCGCGCGTCAGCGTGGCGCAGACCAGTTCGGCGCCGGAAATCCCGGGCTTGCTCATCCGACTGCGTCGGTGGAGCGGCGCAGCGCGCGGCGCACGCCGCGGCGGGCGCGCTGCGGCAGCGTGGCCGCCCAGTCGCCGAGGCTGAAGCGGATGTCGTCGGCGCGCGAGACCTCCAGGCAAAGCGACAGCTCGCCGCCCATCTGCGACTTGAACGCCGTGACCGGATTGAGTTCGGCGTCGGTCAGGTCGTTGGCGCGGTAGCCCGCGGCGGCCAGGTGTTCCAGCGCCCGCCAACGCAGAAACGCCGACGCGCCCAGGCTCAGCAGTGCAGCTTCGGCTCCGGCGCAGACGGTGTGGCTGACCGGATGCGGTCCGGTCAGCACCAGCTGGCTGGCGGCGACGCGGCCGTCCGGCATTCGCGCGTGGTAGAGCCGGCCCAGGTTGCGCTCGCGCAGGGTTTCCACGAAGCGGCGGAATGCCTCGCGCGGCAGGTACAGCGGCGCACCCTTGCGCTCGTGGGTCTGCAGATGCAGATGGTGGAAGGCGTCGAAGTCGTCGTCCATGCTCAGTTGCAGGCCTTGCTCGGTGCAGCGACCGATCAGCCGGCGATGATTCTTGTCCACCCGCGACCATGCGCTGGCGAGGTCGCCGATATCGACCACGTAGGTGTAGGTCGGCTGCACGCTCCAGCCGCGCGACTGGAAGGTGCGCAGGTCGGTGCAGGTGGAGCGGCTCTTGAAGCGCAGCCGCCCCAGCGGCAGGCGCGCGAGCGCGTGCTCCAGCGCAGCCATGGTCTGCAGCTGGCGCGAGGTGGCGGTGGCCGGGCAACTGCAGGCATGCGGCACCAGCACGAGGCCGTTGTAATAGAGCAGCCGCCGCGGCGACACGTAGGCGCCGCGGCGGTCGCGGCATTCGAACAGCGCGATGCCGCCGACGATGTGGTCGTCGCGCTCCGCGGCGAGCACGCGGAAGCGGCCGCCGGTGGCGACGCACAGCGCGTCGAGGTACTCGGGCAGCGAATACACGCTGCCGTCCGGGGAGGCCGTGACTGCGGCGACCCAGCGCGGGTAATCCGCGGGATCGAGTATGCGGGTTGTCGGCAGCGTGGCCATCGTCGCGCATCCTTTTCGCTGGAGAGCGTCAGCGCGGCGCCTGTCGAGGGCGCCGTTCCACCGGTGGTGACCCCCGCGAACCTTCCCGCGGATATCCGGAGCCCCGCCGGTGCGACATCCTAGGCCACGGCACGGCTTGTGCGCAAAGACCGCGGGCTGCGACGGGCGGGCAGGCGACGGTTCGGAAACCCCGCAAGGCGCTGCACCGGTTCGTTTCGGATCTCGGCTATTTTCCGGAGTAAGCCGGGCCACGCAATACCACCCCCGGCAGCGCGTCCGTCATCTTGCCGCCAGCGATCACCGGGACCCCGTTGACCAGCACATATTGCATCCCGACCGACAGCCGGTTCGGATCGGTGAAAGTGGCGACATCGCGGATCGTGTCCGGGTCGAACACGACGATGTCTGCCCACATGCCCTGCTTGAGCACGCCACGATCCGTCAGATGCTCACGCTGGGCCGCCAATGCGCTGAACTTGCGGATGGCGTCCGGAAGCGCGAGCAGCTTCTGCTCACGCGCGTACCTGGCGAGAATGCGTGGAAAGGTGCCGTAGGCGCGCGGGTGCGGACGATCCTTGCCGAGCAGGCCATCCGGCGACGTTCCCTCATAGTCCGTGTCGATCGAAACCCAAGGTTGCTTCAGCGCCAGCTCGACATCGGACTCCTGCATGCCGAACACCACCGAACTGGTGGCGGCGTTGTCCTTGATCAGGAAGTCGCAGATCGTGTCGATCGGGTCCTCGTGCCACTCCGCCGCAATCTCGCTGACCCGCTTGCCGACGTACTTCTGCAAAGCCTTGTCGGTGACACTGCCGATCATGATGCCGTGTGCCTGCCCGATGGCCGCGAGCCACTCGTTGTCCCAGGTATCGCTGGGAGTGAGCATGTCCTTGCGGATGCGTGCGCGGGTAGCCGGATTCCTCAGGCGTTCGATCAGCTTCAGCTTGCCGCCGTCATGGGCCCAAGGCGGGATGAAGGCCGACAGATCGTTCTGCCACGCGGTATAGGCGTAGGTGTCCGCCGCCACGTCGATGCCGCTGGCACGAGCCGCGTCGATGCGCGCGATCACCTGCGCCATCCTGCCCTTGAGGTTGCCGGTGGCCTTGAGATGGAAAATCTCCACCGGAATATCCGCCTCGCGGCCGATCCGGAAGGTTTCGTCCAGCGCCGCCATCTCGGCATCGCCCTCGTTGCGCATGTGGGTCGCGTAGATGCCGCCATGGCGTGCGGCAACCTTCGCCAGGGCGATCAACTCGTCGGTTCCGGCGTAAGGCGCCGGCGTGTACTCCAGTGCGGTGGACAGCCCCAGCGCACCCTGCTTCATCGCGTCCGCAACCAGTGTCTGCATCTTCTTCAACTCGTCCGGCGTGGGTGCGCGATTCTCGTAGCCCATGACCATCTCGCGCACTGAAGTGGCGCCCACGTACGTGCCGACGTTGATGCCCATGCCTTGCTTTTGCAGGCGCGCGAAATATTGTTCGAGCGTGCGCCAGTCCGGTGTTATCCCGTAATGCGCGTAAGTCGCCTGGCGCTGCTCGATCATCCCGGCGTCGAGCGGCGCCACCGATTCGCCTTCTCCGGTGATCTCGGTGGTGATGCCCTGGAAGATCTTCGACGGCACATGCGGATCGACCAGCAGGGTGATTTCCGATTGACCGAGCATGTCGATGAATCCCGGCGCCACAACCAGGCCGTGGGCGTCTATCACCCGCCTGGCGTGCGCGTCGGCGAGGTTGCCGATCGCGGCGATGCGACCGTCCTTCACGGAGATATCGGCCGCGTACCAGGGCGAACCCGTGCCGTCGATGATGTGACCGTTGCGGATGATCGTGTCGTACTCGACGCCGGCAGCCGGAGATGGCATCGCTGCCAACAGTCCGATGGCCGCGACAATCCACATGCCGGCGGTGCGAATGAAGATGGGCATGAACCCTCCCGTCAAATGGCCATCTGTCGGCGAGACGTTGCCCGCCATCAGGCCGGTAGCGAAAGGCCCCGGCTGACGCCAGGGCGTTCATCCGGTGCGGCCATCGACCGCTCGACTAGAAATCCTGCGTGAAGCTGATGCCGAACGTGCGCGGCCGGCTGAAACCCGTGTACACCTGTCCATTCGGGTATTCCGGCACCACGCCGTGCGCACCGCAAACCGTTACCGCACACTCGGAGAACTTGTACAGCGCGGCGCGCTTGTCGAACGCGTTGTTGATGTAGACACTCGCCGACCAGTTGCTCCCCTGGAGACCGGCGGACAGGTCCACCGAATTGTAGGCGGGCAGGCCGCCGTAGAGGCTGCGTTCGAGCAGGAGCAGATTCGTCGTGCGGTTCCCCACATGCGTCAATGCGCCCTGGACGAAGCCGCTCTTGCTGCCGACATCAAAGGTGTAACGCGCGATGAGGTTGCCCTTGAACCGTGGCGTGATGGGCAGGCGGGTGCCCGTGGGCGCCAGCGGCCCGTCCACCGTGTCGCCGGTTTGCGTGTTGATCGAGCCGGCGGGACAGTCGGTGACGGGGCGGTTGTCGTTGTCGGTGAAGCCGCAGTAGTTGGCGGTCAACTTGGCGTCATACAAGGCGAAGCCGGCGCTCAGCTGCAGGTTGTAGGTCGCCTGCCAGTTCAGCTGCGACTCCAGTCCGTCGATGCGGGCCGAATTGGCATTGAGGATTTCGGAAATGCCGTTCGGACCGGTGATGTCGAACTGGAAATTGTTCCAGGTCTCGCGGAACACGGCCCCGTTGAAGGTCAGCCGATGGTCGAACCACGAGGTTTTCCAGCCGAGTTCGACGTTGGTCAGGAAATCCGCCTGATAGGGCGGCAGCGACGCGTTGCGGTTGATGCCACCCGGACGATAGCCCTCGGACCGGGTGAAATAGACCATGGCTTGGGGCGTGACATGCCAGGTCAGATTGATCTTGTTGAGCGACCCGCTTTGCTTCACCCGCTTGTCGAAGTCCAGACAGGGCGCGCCCTCGAATGGCTCGGGCGAGATGCAGCCGGCCTCGCCGTAACTCGAGCCGGGGAAATAGCCCTCGCTGAAACCGAAAAAGCCGTAGAAGCTGCCGCTGTCGCGATAGTAGCGCTCGCCGATCGTGCCGGTGAGGACGTCGGGGATGAAGTCCCAGGACAGTTCGCCGTACACCGACTGGTCGCGATCGTAGCGGATCTGCCGGCTCAGATAGAGGGTGTCCGGCCAGCCGGTAACCGTCAGCGAATCGGCCAAGCCGCTGATCTTGTACTGGTACTGGATATCGTGTTTCAGCTTCTGCCAGAACGCGCCAGCGACCAGACGCAGGCGATCGTCGCTGGGTGAGACAAGACGCAGTTCGTGGCTGTTGTCGGTGTAGTGGTCGCGGAAAAATGGGTGCTGCGACGGATCGATCAGGCCTCCGGCGTTGTCGTAAAAATAGACACCGGAGCCGTTCAGCGTGTCGTACCAGAACGAGTAGTCCGTGTAGTCGGACTCCTGCTCCTGGTTGCGCTTGAGATGCGCGTAGGCATAAGTCAGATCGAAATTGCCGACCTTGCCTTGCACGGTCAGCGCACCCTGCCACCAGCGATCGTTGTTGCGCTCGGGAAAAAAGTGCGTGACGGCGAGATCGCCCACGCTCGG
>CALCWL010000048.1 GCA_937906285.1 uncultured Rhodanobacter sp.
CACCGGCAAGGAATGCGTGGACCTGATCATCACCGACCTGTGCGTGTTCGCGGTGGAGAAGGGCAAGGGGCTGACCCTGATCGAGCTCAACGACGGCGTGAGCCTGGACGACGTCAAGGCGAAAACCGGCTGCGCGTTCGCCGTGGCGCCGGCGCTGCGAATCGCCTGATTCCCAAGCTCCTGAACCCCAAGCGGCCGGTGCCCGCCTTACGGCTGCCGGTTTCCGAGGGCAGCGGGCAGGGCGTCCGGGAAACGGATGCGCGCGATGCTTTCGCCCCCTGCGTGCGCCTGCAGCTCCAGCGGCCAGCCGAATCGGTCGCTGATCTGCCGGGCGATCGCCAGCTCGAAACCATGCCGATCGGCGCCGGGCGTGCCCGCATCGGCATCGGCAACGTCTTTCGCCGGGACGAGATTGCGCACGCTCACCACGCCGGGCTCGACGCTGACCACCACACTGCCGCGCTCGGCCTGCTGGCAGGCATTGCGCAGCAGCTGCCAGCACAGCACCGAGAACACCCGCAGCGAGCTGTCCAGCGCGAAGGCCACCGGTTGTTCCAGGCGCAACTCGATCGGCCGGCCGCAGAGCATCTCCCGCGCGGCTTGCAGCTCGCCCTGCAGCACGTCATTCACCACGAAGCGTTCGGTATCCATCGGCGTGCCGGCATCGCGCGCCAACACCAGCAGCGCCTCGACCAGCATCTCCAGTTCCCGCGACGCCCGCTTGATCCGGCGCACCGAGCGCGTACCGAATTCGCTCAGGCCCTTTTCGTCGACCAGCATGTCGACCGACATGCGGATCACCGTGAGCGGACTGCGCAGTTCGTGACTGGCGTCGCGGGTGAAGTTGCGCTCGCGCTGGCCGTAACCGGCGATGCGCGTGGCGAAACCGTGCAGGCCGCTCGCCAGCGATGCCACGTCCGCATCCGTGCGGCGCGACAGACGTTGCGGATGGAACGCTTCCGGGTCGGGCTTGGCGTCGTTCCAGCCGGCCATCAATCGCGCCAGCGAGCGGATCTGCACCCACTCGTGCTGCGCGGCCAGACAGGCCAGCACGGTGGTGATGAGGATCAGCACGATCACCGCTTCCCACGGCGCGACGTTGAAAATGCCCATGGCGCCGATGATCAGCAGCGCCACGAACTGCAGGCCGAATACCCAGGCGATGCGCCGCTTGAAAGCCCCCGCGCGGAATGTGATGGCGCCCGGCACCGTGCTGTTCATTCCTCCGCTGCCTCACTCACGCCGGTTGCTGGGCCGACGCCATTTCCGACTCCAGGTCCGCCAACCGGTAACCCGCCGAATGGATCGTATGTAGCAAAGGCCGTGCGAAGGGTTTGTCGATGACACGACGCAGGTTGTACAGGTGCGAGCGCAGCGTGTCGGAATCGGGCAGCGTGTCGCCCCAGATCTCGCGCTCGATGTCGCGCCGACTGACCACCCGCGGCGACTCGCGCATCAGGATCGCCAGCAGCTTCAGGCCGATCGGCGACACCACCAGGTCCTGGCCTTCACGGGTCAGCCGCAACGTGGCGGTATCCAGCGTCATGTCGCCCACGGTGAGCACCTCGGTGGAAACCTGGCGGCGGTCGCGGCGGATCAGCGCGCGCAGGCGCGCCACCAGTTCGCGCACCTCGAACGGCTTGACCAGGTAATCGTCGGCGCCGGCTTCCAGGCCGACCAGCTTGTCTTCCAGCGTGTCGCGCGCGGTGAGCATCAGCACGGGCGTGGATTTCTTCGCCTCCTTGCGCAGCTTGCGGCACAGCTCCAGGCCGTCCAGCCCGGGCAGCATCAGGTCCAGCACGATCACGTCGTAGCTGTTGGAGACCGCCAGGTGCAGCCCGCTCACGCCGTCCGCCGCGTAGTCGACGGAATAACCCCGCATTTCAAGGAATTCACCCACCATTTCGGCAATCTGGCGGTTGTCTTCCACCAGCAGGATCAGGCCCGCTTGCTCGTCATGAGTCGTCATGTGTTGCCTCGCTGTGGTCCGGTTTCACATATGTGAAGATATACCCGGGGTCACGGTGACGACGGCGTGAACTGGCCGCGGCGGCGTTCAGTGGACGTTGGGCGCGCGCAGCAACGGCTGCAGCAGCTTCCACACATTGTCCAGCACGCGCGGTTCGGCGGCGGCCACCGGATGCAGGCCGTCGGCCTGCATGAGGTCGGGGTCCAGCGCGACGCCTTCGAGCAGGAACGGCAGCAACGCGACTTTCCGCTCGCGCGCCAGATCGGCGTAGATCGCGCGCAACCCGTCGCGGTACTGCGGGCCGTAGTTCACCGGCAGCTCGATACCCAGCAGCAGCACGCGTATCTTGCGCTTTTGCGCCAACTCGATCATCGCCGACAGGTTGTCGCGCAAGGCCGGCAACGGCAGCCCGCGCAAGCCGTCATTGGCGCCCAGCTCGATCACCAGCACCGCCGGCTGGTAGGTCTGCAGCAAGGCCGGCAAGCGGTGGCGGCCGCTCAGCGAGGTTTCGCCGCTGATGCTGGCATTGACCGCACGCCACTTCGGCACCATCTTGCCCAGACGGACATCCAGCAGATGCACCCAGCCGGCTTCGACCGGAATGTTGTGCGCGGCGGACAGCGAGTCCCCCAGCACCAGGACGGTCTTCGGCGCCGCCGCGTGGGCGACGCCGAACCCGCAGAGCAGAACCAGCAACCACAGGCAACGCCGCATGAATGATTCTTCCCGTCCCGTCCTCGAAGCCCGTGATGTTAGCAAGTCGGTCGACGGCCCCGAGGGACGGCTGGATATCCTCGACGGCGTGAATCTGCACGTGATGCCCGGCGAGAGCTTCGCCATCGTGGGCGCGTCCGGCTCGGGCAAGACCACCCTGCTCGGCCTGCTGGCCGGGCTGGATACGCCCGACCGCGGCAGCATCATCCTCGACGGCCATGCCTTGCACCAGCTGGACGAGGAAGCCCGCGCCGAACTGCGACGGCGCCTGGTCGGCTTCGTGTTCCAGTCGTTCCACCTGCTTGGCGCGCTCACCGCCGAGGAGAACGTGATGCTGCCGCTGGAACTGGAGGGCAGCAGCGCGGCCCGCAGCCGTGCGCGCGAGGCGCTCGACGCGGTGGGCCTGAGCGCGCGGCGGCGCCACTACCCTGCCCAGCTTTCCGGCGGCGAGCAGCAACGTGTGGCAATCGCCCGCGCCTTCGTGCACGGCCCGCGCGTGCTGTTCGCCGACGAGCCCACCGGCAACCTCGATCAACGCACCGGTCACCACATCAGCGACCTGCTGTTCGCGCTCAACCGCGACCATCGCACCACCCTCGTGCTGGTCACCCACGACGCCGCCCTGGCCGCGCGCTGCGATCGCCGCATCGAGCTGGAGGAAGGACGCGTGGTGTCGGCGGCCACGGGCGTGCCGGCATGAACCTGCTGCGCTTGTCGCTGCGCAATCTGCGTCGCGAGTGGCACCTGCCGGAACTGCGCACGCTGGCCGCGTCGCTGGTGCTGGCGGTGGTGGCGCTGGGCGTGGTCGCCACGCTGGCGAGCCGGATCGAGCGCGGCATGCTGGCCAGCGCCGCCGAACTGATCGGCGGCGACATCGGCGTGTCTGCGCCACAGGCCCTGCCCGCAACCTTTGCCGATCAGGCACATCGGGACGGCCTGCAACTGACCCGCACCGCAAGCTTCCCCAGCGTGGCGTTCGCCCACGAACGGACCCAACTGCTCGACGTGCAGGCGGTCGATGCGGCGTATCCGCTGCGCGGCACGCTGGAACTGCACGATCGCGACGGCCGCGCCCTGCCTGGTCACGCGCCCGCTGCCGGCGAGGTTTATCTCGATCATCGCGCGCTGGTCGCGCTGGGTCTGGCCGTGGGCGATCGCCTGCAGCTGGGCGGGCGCACGCTTGCCATCGCTGCCGAGCTGGTGCGCCAGCCCGATGGCGGCGAATTGCTGGCGCTGGCGCCACGCGCGCTGATGAACCTGGCCGATGCCGAACAGGTCGGCCTGCTCGGGCGCGGCAGCCGCGCACGCCACCGACTACTGCTCGCTGGTGCGCCGGAGGCGGTGCGCGCCTGGCGCGACTGGGCCGAGGCGGCCGAGCTGCCATCGGGCGCGCAACTGATCACGCCGGAACAAACCCAGGAGCGCATGCGCAATGCGTTCGACCGCGCTGGTTCGTTCCTGCGGCTGACTGCGCTGCTGTCGGCCCTGCTCGCGGGCATCGCGATCGCCCTTTCCGCCCAGCGCTACGCCCGGCGCAAGACCGCCGAAGTGGCCTTGCTGCGCGCGCTGGGCACCTCGCGCCCGCGCGTGCTGGGCCTGCTGCTGGGCACCCTGGGCGCGCTGGCCGTGCCGGCGGCCGCGCTGGGTATCGCGCTTGCGCTGGGCCTGGCGCAGCTGGCGTGGTTGCTGGCCAGCCAGCTGTTCGGCAACGTGCCCACAAGCTTGCCATGGGCGCCGGCATTCGCTGCCGCGGCGATGGGCATCGCGGTGCTGGTCGGTTTCGCACTGCCGCCACTGGCGCGGCTGGCCGAGGTGCCGCCGGTGGCGGTGTTCCGGCAAAGCCTGTCGCGGCGGGTGCGGCGCTTCGATGCGTTGTACCTGATCCCCGCGCTGGTGGCGCTGGCCTTGATCTGGGGCCAGAGCGGCTCACTGCAGCTGGCCGGCATCCTTGCCGGCAGCCTGCTCGGCGTCACCGTGCTCGCCGCGCTGCTGGCCGGTGCGCTGCTGTGGCTGGCCCGGCGCATCGCCCCGGGCGCGCACCCGGCGCTGCGGCTGGGATTGGCCGCGCTGGCGCGACGGCCGGCACTGAGCGTGATCCAGGCGACCGCACTCAGCCTGGGCCTGTGCGCCCTGCTGCTGCTTGCGGTGGTGGCGCCGGCCCTGCTGCAGGGCTGGCGCCAGGAACTGCCGGCGGACACGCCCAACTGGTTCGCGCTGAACCTGCAGAGCGACCAGCGCGCCGGCTTCTCGCAATCGCTGGCGCGGATCGGCGCCGACCAGCTCAACATGCTGCCGCTGGCGGTGGGCAAGCTCACCGCGATCAATGGCCAGCCCATCGACCAGCTGCAATTCGCCGACCCGCGCGCCAAGGAGTGGACCGATCGCCAATTGCGGCTGTCGTGGTCCGCAGCGCTGCCGCCGGCGAACGAGGTGGTGGCCGGGCATTGGCATGGGGCTGCGCCGGATCGACCCGAGGTTTCGATCGACACCATGTGGCGCGACATGTTCGGCCTGAAGGTCGGCGACACGATGCGCTTCGACGTCGGCGAGGGCAGCCTGGAGGCACGCGTGGGCAGCATCCGCAAGGTCGACTGGAGCTCGTTCCGGGTCAACTTCTTCCTGCTGCTCGACCCGGCCCACGCCGGCACGCTGCCGCACACCTGGCTGGCCAGCTTCCACCTGCCGTCCGGACACGCGGCGGAATTGGCGCAGCTGTCGCGCGAGTACGGCAACCTCAGCCTGGTCGACGTCGATTCGCTGCTCGACCGGGTGCGCGAGATCATCGACCGCGTGGGCAGCGCGGTGCGCTGGATCCTCGGCTTCAGCCTGCTGGCCGGCATCCTGGTGCTGGCCGCGGCGCTGGCCGCCAGCGCCGCCGAGCGTCGCCACGAGGCGGCGCTGCTGCGCACGCTGGGCGCGCTGCGCGCGCAATTGCGCCTGGCCGCGGCGTGCGAGTTCGCCCTGCTGGGACTGGTCGCCGGCCTGACCGCCGCGCTGGGTGCCGCCGGCGCCGGGTGGTGGCTGGGTCGGGCGGTGTTCCACATCGAGGGCTTCGTGCCGCCGGCATGGCCGCTGGTCGCCAGCGCGGCCGCCGCCGCGGGGGTGGTGATGCTGCTGGGCCTGGCCGGCACGCGCCGGGTCAGTCGTACGCCGCCGATGCGCCTGCTGCGCGAGGGCTGAGCACGCGTGGAACCGGCCGCATCGTCGTCACCCGCCACCGATTGGCGCACGCGCTTGCAGCACGAATGGCTGCTGTTGGTGTTCGCCGCGCTGGTACTGTTGCTGGCGCTGCTTGATCCGCGTCCGGTCGACGATTATCGGCGCTGGCTGCAACTGCCCACGCTGGCCGGACTGGCCGGCTTGCTGATCGCGATCCAGGGTATCCGCGACAGCGGCCTGGTGCAGCATGCCGCGGCCGCTTCGCTGGCACGGGCGCACTCGCTGCGCAGCCTCGGCCTGCTGCTGGTGACCGCCAGTGCATTGCTTTCGATGGTGCTGACCAACGACGTGAGCCTGTTCCTGATCGTGCCGCTGACCGTGTCCATCGGTGCGATGTCCAACCTGCCGGTGCTGCGCATGGTGGTGCTGGAGGCGCTGGCGGTGAACGCCGGCTCCACGCTCAGCCCGATCGGCAACCCGCAGAACCTGCTGCTGTGGCAGCACTCGCGGCTGTCGTTCCTCGATTTCGCCCTGGCCATGCTGCCGGCAGCGGCCGTGATGCTGGCGCTGCTGGCAGCGTTCACCTGGTACTGGCTGCCGCGCGATCGGGTGGCATTGAGCCTGCGGTACATCGACGGCGCGGTGCACTCGGGCCGCCTCGGCGCGTGGTCGATGGCCGCGCTGGTCGGCATGGTGGTGGCGATGGAGTACGACCTGGCACCGCTGGGCGCCGTGGCGCTGCTGACGCTGTTCGGCGCGCTGGCGCGCGCGAGCCTGGCGCGAATCGACTGGCTGCTGCTGCTCACCTTTGCCGCGATCTTCCTCGGCCTGGGCCACTTCGCCGAACTGCCGTTGATGCAGCGCGCGCTCGACGGACTCCATCTCGATCAGCCACTGGTGCTGTTCGCCAGCGGCATCGTCGCCGCGCAACTGATCAGCAATGTGCCGGCGACCGTGCTGCTGCTCGAGCGCGCACCGGATGCCATAGCGCTGGCGGTGGCAGTGAATGTGGGCGGCTTCGGCGTGGCGATCGGTTCGCTGGCCAACCTGATCGCCCTGCGTCTGGCGCGACAGCCGCACGGCCTGCGGCAGCTGCACCGGGTATCGCTCCCGTTCCTGCTGGTATGCGCGCCGCTGGTGTATCTGGTTTCGCATTACCTGTAGGAGCGCACCCTGTGCGCGATGCTCTTCGCTACGTGACCAAGAGCATCGCGCACAGGGTGCGCTTCTACCGATTCCCTATTCCCTATTCCCTATTCCCTATTCCCGGCCTCAATCATCATGCGGCACGCTGACCTTGCCCTTGACGCCGGAGTGGTCCACGTCGCCGCTGCCCTTGGCGCCGAGCGACAGATCGCCGCCGATGTCGCGTACGGTCAGGTCGCCTGAACCCAGCGTGTCGGCGTGCACGCTGCCGCCGACGTTGCGCAGCGTGACGTCGCCTGAGCCGATGCTGCCGATGCTGGCATCGCCCTTGACGCCATCGACCTTGAAATCACCCGAGCCAACCGATCCCAGCTGCAGGCTGCCGACGTCGCTGGCCTCGACATCGCCCGAACCCACGCTGGTAGCGAACTTGCCTGAAATCTGGCGCACATGCAGATCGCCGGAACCGACCGTGCTGCGCAGCTCCTGCACGCCGCGCACGTCGGCGTCGCCCGAACCCACGCGCACGTTGACCGGTACGTTCGCCGGCAAGTTCACGGTGACGTCGAGGCTCATGCTGACGTTGCCGCCGAACAGGTTGAAGTTGAAACCGTGGTGGTCGCCGCCGATGTCGATCAGCAACTGATCGCCGTCACGTTGCTGGGTGACCGTGAGCTTGTCCAGCGCGGCCTTGTCCGACGCACAGGCCCGTCCGACCAAGGTCAGGCCCTTGGTATCGGTACCGCCGATCAGGTGCAGGTCGTGGCTGTTGACGTCGATCTGCACGCTGCGGACGCCGGCCAGATCCAGTTGGAGGTTGCGCGGGGCCTCGAACTCGCATGATCCGGCGGCGAACGCGGCAACCGGGGCACACAGCATGGTGGCGAAGAAAAGACGGCGCATGGAACTCTCCTCGAATGGTCGACCCGGCTTGGATGCGGCGGGTCGCAAAAGGGTTGCAAGCATGACAGCAATCTGAACGCCGAGGTCAACTGCCGCGCAGCCGGCACGTTGATCATCCCACTACCCACGGAGACAGCCCATGCAACGCACGACCCTCCTCGCTTCCGCCCTCGTCGCCCTGCTGGCCGGCTCGGCCACGTTCGCCATGGCCCAGGATGCGCCAGCGCCGCCCGCCACGCCGCACACGGTCATCACCAAGCAGGCGCGCATCCTTCCCGGCGACCGCGACCACGGCATGGCCGGCCATCGCATGCACCATCAGCGCAGCGGCGTGATCGGCGACCTGCGCGCGCTGGAACGGCTGTACCAGCAGGCCGGCCGCAGCAAGGACATGGCGGCGGTCTACAACGACGTGCTGGCCAGGTCGCAGGACCCCCGCGTGCGCGACTACGTCTACCAGCGGCTGGCCCGCCTGCAGGCGCAACCGACCAATCTCGACCAGGCGATCGCCACGCTGCGCAAGGGCCTGGACGAAAACCTGGCCAACGAGGCGAAGATGCGCGCCGAGCGCGAGAAGATGCG
>CALCWL010000049.1 GCA_937906285.1 uncultured Rhodanobacter sp.
TGAAGTATTGCTCGCCAGTTTTGGGTTGGACCAGGATCGCGGCTTGCTGCGGATAGCGGCAATAGTGCATGCCCTCGACGTTGGGGAAGGCTTCGTAGCCGAATCCAGCGGTTTCGAAGCTGTATTGGCTGGCGCGCGCGAAGGCGCCAAGGATGACGATCAGCTACTGGACAAGATCAGCCTCGTTCTTGATTCGCTGTATACGCATTTTTCCCGTGATCCCCAGGCTGCTGAAATGCGGAAGTAGGGAATGAAGGCGACGGTTCAGCCAGCTCCTTCCGCCCCCTGCTATACCCTATGGGAAATGGTACTGTATATGCTGCGCCTAGGCACCATCGGGTTCGGCGGGCCGGTGGCGCTGGTCGGTTATATGCAGCGGGACCTGGTCGAGGAGCGCAAGTGGATCGCGCCGGAAGACTACAAAGAAGGGCTCGCTCTGGCGCAGCTTGCGCCGGGACCGCTCGCCGCACAGCTCGGAATCTATATGGGGTATGTCCATTACCGCATCCTCGGCGCGACCCTTGCCGGCCTTGCCTTCGTCATCCCCTCGTTCCTGATGGTCGTTGCGCTGGGTTGGGCCTACGTGCATTTCGGCGGCCTGGCCTGGATGCAGGCAGTCTTTTACGGTGTGGGCGCAGCCGTCATCGGTATTATCGCGATCAGCGCGCAAAAACTAACCGTGAAGAATGTTGGGAAAGACAAACTGCTATGGGCGATCTATCTACTGTTGGCCATCGTGACGGTTATTACTGAATCGGAAATCGCTTGGTTATTTATCGCTGCCGGCATCCTCGTCTGGTTTCTACGCGCACCGCCAAAATGGCTCAGCAAGGCACCCCTGAATGCTGTCGCACTCACGCAATTGCCCATGGCAGAAGGTTTCGTCGGGACCATCGATGCCTCGCTACTGGCTCAGATCGGATTATTTTTCGCCCATGCCGGTGCATTTGTATTCGGTTCAGGCCTTGCAATCATACCGTTTCTCTATGGCGGAGTAGTCACGGAATATCATTGGCTCAGCGAGAAGCAGTTTGTCGATGCGGTGGCTGTCGCCATGATTACACCGGGGCCTGTCGTTATTACGGTCGGGTTCATCGGTTATCTTGTCGCCGGCCTGCCGGGTGCATGCATGGCATCGTTCGCCACTTTTCTTCCGTGTTACCTGTTTACGATCATCCCGGCCCCTTACTTCAAGAAATATGGCAAGGTGCCCGCAGTTGTCGCCTTTGTGGACGGCATCACCGCTGCCGCGATCGGAGCCATAACCGGTGCGGTGTTCGTGATTGCCAAGCGTTCGATAATCGATATTCCCACGGTATTGATAGCCGTGGTTACAATTCTGTTGCTCTGGAAGTTCAAAAAACTGCCAGAACCAATTGTTGTGATTGCGGCAGCGGCCGTGGGTTTGATTATTTATCCTTTATCATCCCGCTAAAGGGGCAGATTGTCCTATTTGATTCCTGTGCCAGTGCTCGTGCCATTCTGTAAGATGCAGCCATACGCCAGCAGCCCTTAAAAAAGCGCCGCCACCACAAACTGAATGGATAAGGATTCTCCAAGCAAAGGCAGAGCGAGCCGGACCCTTATGAATGAGGGTCGGCAGGGATTCGTGTAAAAAACAGCCAAAAGTGAGCTAACGCATTGGGATGATTGCCATTTTCGAGGCCACGCTATCGCCTCGGCATGCTTCATCTGTTGATGTGGCTGCAATCGCCGTCGCGTGTCTCGACTTCTGCGACGCCGACTCCGTACAGTGCTCGCGCGGTCGGACCTCCCCCCTGTGGTCCGCCTGCCACTGACGGGCCGGCGCCCCTGTGCCGGCCCGTCGTTCTTTCCGACGAGCTCGTCGACCTTCTTAGAACATCGTTCCGACGGCTGATAAGCTCGCTCCGGAATAGGCATCGAGGAGTGATGCGTGGTCGACCGCTGCCCTCTCACTGCTGAGTGCGAGCATTGGCTTCGCACCGAGGTCGCCGCGGCCTATGACGCCCTCAAGGCAGCCCCCTCGCGTGGCTTGACCATTGATGAGGTGCGGGCCGACCTTGCCAACGCCCGTCGCGAGCGCAAAGCACCGGCGCCGCGCGAGGGCAATCCTTGATATGCATTACACCGCCGCGGCCTCCAGGATCCGCCTAGAGAAGTCGATCGGCGCCACTTCGCGCTTGAGATCCAGGGTGTAGTCCCCGAACCGATTGATGTGGCTAGTCCGGTACGGCGACAGCCCGGCCAACACTTCCGGGCTGATGTTAGCGCCGTCCTGCCGCAGCTCCGCCAGCACGCGGGTCATCTGCTCGACGTTGTGCAGGATCACCAGGTTGGCCACCAACTGGTTGTAACGCACGATCTTGCGCTGCTCGTGCTGGACGTTCTCGGCGATGATGCCTTCCCCACCGAAGAACGCCCACTTGACGAAGCCGTTGAACTCCTCGCTCTTGTTGGTGGCGGCGTGGATGGTCTTGCGCACCTCGACGTCGTCGATGTAGCGCAGCAGGAACAACGTGCGTACCGCCTTGCCCAGTTCGCGGAAAGCCCAGTACAGCTTGTTCTTGCGGCTGTAGGTGCCGAGCCGGCGCAGGATCGTCGAGGCGGTGATCTTCCCCAGCTTGATCGAGATGGCGACCCGCAGCATGTCGTGCAGATGGGTCTCGATCAGCTTCCAATCGAGGCTGTCGCCGAACAGCGCCTGGATGTTTTCGTACGTCCGCCCCGGTTCCGGCCGGGAGAACACCAGGTCCTTGATGTTGCGGATCCGCGGCATGAGGTTGATGCCAAGCAAGTGGGCCAGCCCGAACACCGGGAAGCTCTGCGCCTGGGTGTCGCCGTGCACCGTGTCTGGTTGGATATCCGAACGGTTGGCCAGCAGCCCGTCGAGGATGTAGACCGCCTCATGCACGCCGCACGGAATGAAGTGGCTGAACAACGCGATGTACTTGTCGGACACGTGGTAGTAACCGATGCCGCCATAGCCGCCGTAGCGGATGTGGTATTCCGACAGCAGGTTCTGCTCGTAGACGCTCCACTTCGTGCCGTCGGCCGAGGCGCTCTTGCCGCTGCCCCAATAACCCGGCAGCTCGAACTTGTTGTACAGATTGATCACCTCGACGATCGCCTTGTCGAGCGTTTCGTCGGTGACGTATTTCAGGTTCAACCAGGCGATCTGGCGCCGGCTGAAGCCCTTGACCGAACGTGCAGTCTGGGTCGGCCCCAGATTGCAGCCGTAGCAGAACAACGTGGTGATCACTCGCCGCAGCAGGTCGTCGACCCGCGCGTCGGTGCCGGCGATCGGCCGGAAGTGCACGTGCAGGTCCAGCCAACGGGTGGTGTCGACCAGCACGTCGACGATGCTGGTGGGCGACAGGCGTTCGGTAATCGCGCTATCCACCGCGGCGATCGCCTGGGTCACCTGGGCGCCCTGCAGGCGCTTGAGCACCAGCCGCCCGTCGACCAAGCTGGCGTGCAGGTTGTCCGAGAACCGCGCATCCACGGCATCGGCCAACGTCGTCAGCTCCGTGCGCAGGCCCTGCACGAAATCCGCCGCGTCGGTGGCAATGCCCGACACCTCGCCGTAGGCGTCCAGTTCCTGCGCGAACGTCGCCTCGTCGACCAGCTGCTCGCGGTAGTCGTCATAGCGCTCGCCGTGCGGGATGTACAGGTCGCCAGATTTGAGTTCGTCCTTGATCTGCGCCAGCACCGCCAGTTCGAAATACTTGCGGTGGATCCAGCCGGGGCTGGCGGCGGCCAAGGCCTTGGGCAACACATGCTTGCGCCAAGGCGCCGATAGCCAAGTCAGGTCGGTAGTCACGTCCAGCCCCAAACCGGCCGCGTCGACCGCCTCGCGGCGCTGGCTGCGCAGCGCGAGCACGGCGTCAATCATGCGCTCCATGCTCGGGTCCTGGCTGGCGGCCCGCAAACCCATGATCTCCAGACAGTTGAACAGCAGCGGGCGCATCGTCCCGTACGGCGCCAGCAGGAACGGCAGGTAGTTGCGACCGGCGTAGGCCAGGTGTTCATCGCACTCCGCCTTCAGCAGGCCGATGTCGGCGATCAGCACGCCCTCGATTGCGTCCACGCGCTGGGTGTCGGTGCCCTCGACCTCATAGGCCTGCAGGATCTCGCGGAGCTGGCCGATCAGCGCATCGGCGCGCTTGCTGTGTTCGAGCTGGTAGGCGATCAGCTTCTGCTGCGCGGTGTTCTCCAGGTTCTGGATCAAGCGGATGAACAGGTCGGCGGCATCGTCGAGTGTCTTGCGGTACTGCGAACGAATGAAAATCGCGGCCAGCGCGTAGCGCTTGACCGGGAGCAGTTCGGCGAGCTCGCTGGCATCGAGCGCGCGGGCCATCGCCCGGAACTGCTTGAGCTTGGGGACCGAGACATCGATCGGCGGCAGTTGCTCGGCCAAGGTGCGCAGGCGCTGGATGTGCTGCAGGTAATGGCGCACCTCCTTGTTGGTCGGCCGCTTGGGCTCGCGCTTGAGCGCGTGCCAACCGCTGTGGTGGCTGCCCGGCGGCGTCAGCAGCAAGTCATCGATCAGCACCCGCATCGCCGGCGTCAGCGCGTTCGTGATCTGGCGGTAGTGCGCGTCGTGGACCTGTTCGCGGGCGGCGATCGCGAGGCGTTCGAGCGTGCTGAACGCCGGCAGCTCAAAGCGGTGATGCACGAGCTCTTCGAGCATCACGTTCACGATGTCGGGCACGATGTGTTTGGTCTGCGCCGCCGTTTCGGCCACGGTGCCCAGCCAGTTGCGTCCGGCGTCGTCGAGCGGACGGACATTGAGGAACGACCGCAGCTGGGCCAGGTGCCCGCGCTTGCCGCCGGACGCGTCGTAGCTCGCCAACTTGTCGGCCGGCACGCGGCGCATGCCGATCGCCCGGGCCACGTGCTGCACGATGCGTTCGGGCACATCGGCCAACATTGTGAAATAACCTAGGCGCTGGAACAGTTTCAGGTGCAGCAGCAGCGCCAGCCGAGTGGCCGGGCCGGTGGTGATGCCCCGGACGCACTGCAGCTCGGCCACGGTGGGCGTGTAGATGTCCTGCAATTCTTTGGCGGTGGGATCGGGCTTGAGGCGCGGATAGGCGGTTTCGTGCAGCGTCGTCATGCGCAACTCAGTCCCAATGGCGGCCGCCTGCTTCGTCGCGCAAGGCAACGGCGAGGAAGCACTGGTGGTTGTCGGCGATCCGGTGCATCTCGTCGATCAGCATCGCGATGATTTCTTCCAGCGCTGCATCGTCGTCTGCGGCGATCGCCAGGCGGTAACGCGTGCCCTCGGCGTCGAGCCGCTGCGCCTGGTGGGGGTGCAGGCAGATTTGCTCGATCAATCGATGGGCCTTGGCCAGACCGCGCACGCGCGGGGTAAACCGGGTCAGTGTGATGGTGGCCTCGACCGTCGTGCTCGGCACTGGCGCAGCCGCCGGCGCCGGCAGCGCCAGGCGCGGTGGCGTGGTCGGCGGCAGGCTCGCTTCGATGCGCTGACGGGCGAACGGATCGGCCCCGTCGAGGTAGCGCATCGCCGAATTCACGTCGCACCAGCCGACGTACTCCATCAGCGCCTTTACGTCCCAGCCGTTGGCGTTGGCCCAGCCAGCGAAGCCGCGACGCAGCGAGTGGCTGCTGTAGTCGTCGGGCGAGGCCAGTCCGGCCTCGCGGAAGATCCGCCGCAGCAGGCGCACCAGGCTGTTGGGGTGCAGCGGCGTGGCGGCGACCCCGGCCCACTGGTCGACCGCGCGGAACAGCGGGCCTTCGTGGAGATCGGCCGCCGCGATCCAGGCCGAGGTCGCAGCGACCGGACACCAGCGCGACAGCGCCGGCACCTTGTAGGTCCGTCCGGCGTGCTGGCGGTCGCCCTTGCTGTGCGACAGGAAGCAGGTCATGCCTTCGCCGGGCACCAAGCGTAGGTCCTGCACCTGCAGGCGAACCAATTCGTCGCCGCGGAAGCCGCGCCAGAAGCCCAGCAGCACCAGGGCGCGATCGCGCAGGTGCCGGAGCCGGCCGGCCGGATCGCCGCGCGTGCCGGCCGTGGCCGCGGCGCCGTCGAGCCAGTCCACGACCTGACCCAGCTGCGCGAGCTGCAGCGGCGTGGCGCGCTTCTCTTGGTTCGGGTGCAGCGTCTGGATGCCCTTGAGCACCTTGCGTACGACCGGCGCCCGCGTCGGGTCGGCGAAGCCATGCGCGTGGTGCCACTGGGCGAGGGCCGCGAGCCGGTGCTTGAGGGTGTTGAGCGCCAGCTTGCCGGCGTAGGCGGCCAGGTAGCGCGCCACCTGATCGGCGGTCGCCGGCAGATGCCCGCCCCAATCGACCTCGAAGTGACGGGTCGCCCCTGCGTACGCGCGCTCGGTGTTGGCGCGGGTCGCCGCATCCAGGTACTGCTCGACCGTGTTCATACGTGTGTTCCTCGCGGAGCCGCACCGTGGGCGCGACGAATCGCCCTGCGACCTGGGTTTCGTACCGCTTCGGGCCGACTCTACCCCAATTCCGCGGCTAAGGCGGGATAATTCCACATTATCCCGCCTCATAGCTCCGCCTTCAGACCCTTGTTGCGGCGTGCGAAATAGTATGTAATTACGTGGTATGTAATACATTACGAAATAGTCGGGAGACGATCATGGCGCGAAGCGGGCTCTACAAATCCGATGTGCAGCGGGCGCGCGATGGCCTGTTGGCGCAGGGTCAGCACCCGTCGGTGGATGCGGTCCGGGTGGCGCTGGGCAACACCGGCTCCAAGACCACGATCCACCGCTACCTCAAGGAGCTGGAGGAAGAGGACGGCCAAGGCGTGGGCGCCAAGGTCGCCGTCAGCGAGGCGCTGCAGGACCTGGTCGGCCGGCTCGCCGCGCGCCTGCACGAGGAGGCCGAAGCCGCCATTGCCGAGGCGCGGGAGCGCTTCCAGGCGCAGCTGCAGGAGCGCGAGACCGCACTGGAGGCTTCGCGGCAGGAGGCGGCCGCGTTGAGCACACAGCTGCAACGAACCGAAATCGCCCTGCAGGCCGAGACCGAGGCGCACGCACAGGCGCGGCAAACCCTCACCGAGGCGAACACCACGGTGCGGCAGCTGGAGGAGCGCATCGCCGGACTGACCACCCGCGTGGCCGAGCACGAGGCCCACGCCCGCTCGCTGGAGGAGAAGCACCAACACGCGCGCGAGGCACTGGAGCACTACCGGACCTCGGTCAAGGATCAGCGTGAGCAGGAGCAGCGTCGGCACGAGCAGCAGCTGCAAGAGCTGCAGGTCGCCCTGCGCCAGGCCAACGAGGCGCTGACGGGCAAGAACCACGAGCTGCTGCAGCTCAACCGCGACAACGGCCGCCTGCTCGAACTCAATGGGCGACTGGACAAGGACCTGCGACAGGTCCGCGCCGACGCACAGGACCAGCAGCAGGAGCTAGACGCGTTGCGGCTGATGGCCGCCGAGCACACCGCTTTGCAGGACCGATGGGCCCACGACACCCGCCGGCTGGACGCATTGCAGGTCGAGTTGACCAGCGCAAGCGAGGCATTGGCGCAAGAG
>CALCWL010000050.1 GCA_937906285.1 uncultured Rhodanobacter sp.
TGCTGACCCACCGCATCGGCTGGCTGATGCAGGCCGAAGGCGTGCCGCCGTGGGCAATCCTCGCCGTCACCTTCACCAACAAGGCCGCCGGCGAAATGCGCGCGCGGCTGGCCTCGCTGATCCCCGGTGGCACCCAGGGGCTGACCGTGGGCACCTTCCACGGCATCGCCCACCGCCTGCTGCGCCGGCACTGGCGCGAGGCGGGCCTCCCCGAGACGTTCCAGATCCTGGATTCCGACGACCAGCAGCGGCTGGTCAAGCGCGTGGTGGCCGGGCTGGGGCTGGACGAGGCGAAGTTCCCGCCGCGCCAGGCCTGCTGGCAGATCAACCAGTGGAAGGACGAGGGCAAGCGGCCGGACGCCATCGAGCATCGCGACCACCCGGTAACGCGCGCTTTCGTCAACATCTACACGGCCTATGAGGAAGCCTGTCGTCGCGCCGGCCTGGTGGACTTCGCCGAACTGCTGCTGCGCGCGCACGAACTGTGGCTGAAAAATCCCGCCGTGCTGGAGCACTACCAGCAACGCTGGCGCCATCTGCTGATCGACGAGTTCCAGGACACCAACACGCTGCAGTATGCGTGGGTGCGCGTCCTGTCGGGTGCGAACCAAGGAATCGGGAATAGGGAATCGGGAATAGGGAGAGCTGACGGCGCCGCGGCGACCGGGGATGCTCCTATTCCCTATTCCCCATTCCCTATTCCCGCGAAAACCGGTCAGGTTTTCGCAGTAGGCGACGACGACCAGTCCATCTACGGCTGGCGCGGTGCCAAGGTCGAGAACATGCAGCAGTTCCTGCGCGATTTTCCCGGTGCGCGCACGATCAAGCTGGAACAGAACTACCGCTCCACCTCGACCATCCTGCAGGCGGCCAACCACGTCATCGAGCGCAACGGCAGCCGCCTCGGCAAGCAGTTGTGGACCGCCGGCGAGGATGGCGAGCGCATCGCGCTGTACGCCGCCTACAACGAGCAGGACGAGGCGCGCTTCGTGGTCGAGCGCATCCGCGAATACATCGACGAGCACGGCAGTGCGCAGGATTGCGCGATCCTCTATCGCTCCAACGCACAATCGCGCAACTTCGAGGAGCAGCTCGTCCAGCGCCGCATCGGCTATCGCGTCTACGGCGGCCAGCGCTTCTTCGATCGCGCCGAGGTGAAAGACGCGCTGGCCTACCTGCGCCTCAGCGCCAACCGCCACGACGACGCCGCGTTCGAGCGCGCGGTGAACACCCCGCCGCGCGGCGTCGGCGAGCGCACGCTCGACGTACTGCGCCGGCGCGCGCGGCGCGACAACGTCTCGATGTGGGAAGCGGCGCTGATCGAACTGGGCAGCGGCAACGAGCTGGCCGGCCGCGCGAAGAATGCGGTGAAGGGTTTCCTGACGTTGATCGACCAGATGGCGTTGGCTTTCGGCAGGGAGTCGGGAATCGGTAATGGGGAATCGGAAAAAGCAGACACTCGCGTGGGTGCCGGCGCTTCCGATTCCCCATTCCCCATTCCCCATTCCCTGCCCCTCGCCGAACAAATCGACCACGCCATCACCCACACCGGTCTGCGCGACTATTACGAGAAGGACAGCCGCGGCAACGCGGAGACGCGGGTGGAGAACCTGGACGAACTGATCAACGTGGCCAGCCGCTTCGAGCGCTCGCCGGAAGATATCGACGCTGGCCTGAGCGAGCTCAACGCGTTCCTCTCCAACGCCGCCCTGGAAGCGGGTGAGGGCCAGGGTGCAGAAGGCGAGGACTGCGTGCAGCTGATGACGCTGCATTCGGCCAAGGGGCTGGAATTTCCGGTGGTGTTCCTGGTCGGCATGGAAGAGGGCCTGTTCCCCAGCCAGCGCTCGGTCAACGACGAGGGCCGGTTGGAGGAAGAGCGCCGGCTCGCCTACGTCGGCATCACCCGTGCGCGCCAGCGGTTGATCGTCAGCCACGCCGAGTCGCGCCGCATGCACGGCGCCGAGATGCTGACCCGCCCGTCGCGTTTCCTGGCCGAGATGCCCGCCGAACTGATCGACGAGGTGCGTCCCCGCGTGCACGTGACCCGCCCGCTGTACACCGGCCGCGCACGCGTAACCTCATCCTCCCTGGAAGAGTCACTGCCGGTGAAACTCGGCCAGCGCGTGAGCCATCCCAGCTTCGGCGAAGGCGTGGTGCTCAGCGCCGAAGGCAGCGGCGCCCACACCCGTCTGCAGGTGAACTTCGAAGGCGTGGGCAGCAAATGGCTGGTGGCGGCCTACGCCAACCTCACTGCGCTGTAGCCGGCGCGCGCAACGCCACGTCGGCCCGGGTCGGAGCGAGTTCCTTCAGCACCTGCATGACCGCATCGGCTATTGCCTGGGGCTGGTCCATCTCGATGTCGTGCGAGCTGTCGGCCACCTTGCGCAGCATGCCGCGGGTCGAGCTGGCGACGATGCGTTGCTGCGTCGCCGCGCGCGCGGCCTCCAGCGGCTTGCGCATGGCAACGGGCGCGTCCGCATAAGTGCCCGAAGCCTGCAGCACCAGCAGCGGCATGTCGCCATGCGATTCGTTTGCCGGCACCGGCGCGGCGAACACCGACACGTTCTGCGCCAGCTCCGAGCGCAAGGTGTGCCAGAACGCCGGGCGCAGCTTGCGCGCGTGATCGGCGGCGGCCACCGCCGCGCTCTGCCACGGCAGCGGACCACCGACGCATGAGGCCAGCGCCGGCGGCGGCGACTCCAGCGTACCGTGCTCGGCACCCTGCTCGCAGCTGGCGATAAAGGCGTCGCGCTGCGTCGTCAGCGCGGCTTCGTCCTTCGTCCACGATGCCGGCAGGAAACGCGCCTGGTCCTGTGCCGGCGGGTCGACCAGCACCATCCCGGCGACATCGTCCGGATGCTCGCTGGCATAGCGGCGCACGATGTTGCTGCCCAGCGAGTGCCCCACCAGCAGCAGCGGCGTGTGCAGGCCGGCGGCGCGGATCAGCGCATGCAGGTCGGCGACGTCCGCGGCGAGATCGCGCGGCAACGGGCCCTCGTTGCTGAAACCGTAGCCGGCGCGATCATAGGCGCACACGCGCGCATGCGCTTCCAGCAGCGGCTGCACGCGGAACCAGCTCTGCGAATCGGCATGCGCACCGGCCTCCAGCAACACCGTCATCGGCCCGCTGCCGCTGCAGCGCAGGTTGAGGCTGCGTCCGTGATCAATGGCGATGCGCTGCCCGGGCTGGGCGTAGCTGTCGGGCGTGGTCGCGGGCGGCGGTGAACCCGCCGTCGCCACCGCGGCCATCAGCAGGCCGCTGCAGGCCAGACCAAGCAGTCCCGCGGGTCGATATTCCATGCGCTGCTCCGGTTCGAGATCGGGTCTGTGACCGGGGCGATGGATGGAAGTTCGCCGGTGGAGGTCGGAGGCTTGGCGCGGTCCGAGCGGGCCGGGTTCAGCCGCGCAACCTCGGCACGCCGTGCTGGTCGCGCTCTTCCACCGCGATGGCCGTGGTGTCGATGCCGGAGCCAGCCTTGCCCGGCGTGGCGCGTACCGTTTCGCCGCGGGTCATCGCCAGCGCGTTGCGATAGCAGCGCTGCGCTTCGGCGGCGTCGCCCTGGCCGGCGAACGTGTCGCCGAGGGCTTCCCACGCGCCGGCAGCGGGGTCCAGCGCCAGCGAGCGTTCGAGATACTGGCGGGCCTTGCCCCACAGTTTCAGGCGCACGCACATGCGACCCAGGGCGAGCAGCAGGTGGGCATCGTTCGGGTGCACGTCCAGCCAGGCTTCGGCGCGGCGCAGGCGCGGTTCGAGATCGTCGCCGGCGAGCAGGCCCCAGGTTTCGATCAGGCGCGGCGACCACTCGCGGCGCAGCGCCGACTCCAGTTCATCCATCGCCGGCAACGTCAGTCCGAAGAACGCGGCGCGGCGGGCGTAAGCATCGACCACGGCCGGCAGGCGACGCTGCGCCTTCGGCAACTGCGACCACAGCGTGTTCAGCGCGGCACCGTCCGGTGCGGCCCGCAAGGTATCGGCCAGGATCTGCGCTTCCAGCGCCGCGTACGCGCGACTGCCGAGCGCGCCGCTCTTCTGCAGCGGCTCCAGCGCGGTGCGCGCGCGGCGCAGGTCGCCGCTTTCGCGTGCCGCCTGCGCCAGCTCGCGCCAGCCGCCGGGAGTGAGGGTGCCCTTGTCCGCTTCCGGCGCCAGCAGCGCCAGCGCCTCGGCCGGCTTGCCTTCGCGCCGCAGCAGGCGGGCGCGCAGGACGCGGGCAGCCTGCGGCACGTATTGCGAGGCGCGATCGAGCGACTCCAGCGCGCGCCCGGACTCGCCGCGACGCGACGCGGCTTCGGCGGCGGCGAGCAGGGCCGGCCCGCGCAGGCTTTCCAGCCGCGCGGCGCGGTTGAGGTCGCGTTCGGCGTCGCCGTGGCGTCCTTCGATCAGTGCCACCAGACCTTCGCCCAGACGCTGCTGGCTGAGCCGGCGATGGCGCCGCGAGAGAGCGCCGAAGGGCCAACGCAGCAAGTTCCAGGCCAGGCCGAGCGCGGCCCACGCGAGCAGCAGCAAGACCACCGCGGCGACCACCGTGGTCTCGACGCGCCAGCCGCGCATGCGCAGCAGCACGTAGCCCGGATCCTCGGCCACCCAGTGCCAGCCGAACGCAGCCACGGCCGCCACGATCACCAGCAACAGCAGCCAGCGCCACAGCTTCATGGATGCGCTCCGCCTTGCCGCGCCGCGGGTCCGGCAGACTTCGGGGCCGACTGCGCCGATGCCGGCGCAAGTGCGTGCACGGCGCGCAGGTTGCGCAACTCGCGCAAGGCCGCACCCAGCTCCACGGCTTCGTTGGCGGGCCGTTGATCCTGCAGTTTCTTCAGCGCGGCGCGGGCCTGCTGCACCGAACTCGCGTTGCCGTCGAACTGGCTCGCCAGGCTGGCGTCCACCCGCTGCAGCGCCTCGGCATAGGCGACGCCGTCATGGGCGAGCAGATCCGCCTGTGCCTGTGCCAGGTCCAGTGCAGCCAGCTCGCGCGCGAAGCGCGCATCGGCCACCGCCAACGGCGCGCCGTTGTCGCGGCGCACGCTGACCACACTGCCCAGCGCGCGGCGGATACGCGACCAGGCATCGGTGGCCTGCGCGTCCGCTGGAGCGTCGAGCGGTTTCAGCGGCAGCTCACCGATCGTGCCGCGCAGCGCCTGCAGTTGCTGCAGCACGCCGGACAGGTCGACCGGCTGGCTTTTGAGCAAGGCCTCGCGCTCGGCCTGGATGTCCTGGCGCACGCCGCTGAAGGCGCCATCGTTGACCGCCGCCAGGGTCTGGTCGGCCAAGCCATAGGCGGCAGCCGCCGCTGGCGCGTCGTGGAACAGGCGGTAGCGCTCGGCGCCCATGCGCAGCAGCGAATCGGTTTCGTCCAGCAGCATGGCGTCGTGGCCGGAAAGACTCTTCTCCGCGAGCTTGGCCACGGCATCTTCGAGATTGCGGATGCGCTCGCTCTGTCCCAGCAATTCCTCGCGCAAGGACCGGTTGACCGCCGCCGCGTCGTCCATGCGCTGATCAAGGCTGGCGCGCTGGTCGGCCAGTCCGCCCAAGCGCGACTCGATGCCTTCCGCGCGCTGCTGCAGGGCCGCCACGCCCTGGCGATCGGCGGTGCTGCCGCGCTGCTGTTGCCATTGCTGCCAGCCGACCCACGCTGCGGCGGCCAGCGCCAGCAGCGACAGGATCAGGGCGAATGCCAGGGTGCCGCCGCCGCGTGGCTGGGGCGCGCGGGCGGAGGGAGACGGGCTTGGGCGCGAAGGCCCGGCGATCACCGGATCGGACGGCACGTCCCGCGACGCCGGGGCGTTGGCCGGCGCGGCAGGCGGCTGGGTAGCTTCATCTGGCTGGCTCATGGCTCGCATGCTAGCAGGCCATACGCCTGCGTTCGTAGCGCCCGCGCGTGAAAATGGCGTCAGCGCGCGGCGGCGGCCAGCATGTCTTCGGCCAGCGCCGAGTCCGCCCGCACGATGCGCCGGAAACCCGCGGCACCGGCGGCCTCCGCCAGCCGCTCGCTGCTCACCACGGCGGTGGCTGCGCACAGGCGTGCCAGCGCCGATGGTGGCAGCAGGGTGCAGAGGTTGTGCAACGCTTCCTGGCTGGACAGCAACACGCGCGCCGAACGCGGCAATGCCTGCAGTGCGGCCACGTGGCGGCGGTCGAGCCGCGGCGGCACGCGGTGATAGACCTGCACCTCGCGCAGGCGCGCGCCGCGCGCCGCCAGTTCGCGGCGCAAGGTACCGCGGCCACCGGGCGCACCGACCAGCGCCACGCGACGATGGCACAGCGCCTGCAACAGGGGGTGGGCGAGCAAACCTTCGCTGTCCTGCTGGTCCGGGCACAGCGGCGCTTTCACGCCACGCAGGCGCAGTGCACGCGCGGTGCCCTGCCCCACCGCCAGCACCGTCGCGCGCGTGCGCAGCGTGGCCAGCGCCGCCGCGTGACGCACGGCGGCGGGGCTGGTGAACACCACCAATTCATCGCCGAGTGCCGAGCGCAACTGCGCGCGCACGGCGGCCGGATCGTGCGCTGCACGCAGCGCCAGACCGGGCAGCGACACCGGCACGCCACCGAGTGCGCGCACGCGGCGGGACAGTGCCGCGCCGGTGCCCACCGGGCGGGTGATGACCAGTACCCGGGCGCGCAAGGCGCCGGCTTGCTTCGCTGGCTGCGGACGGGTTTGCGCGCGGGATGGACGGTCGGGCATGGCTGCAGTGTAGCGGCGGCCCTACACTGCGGGGTTTTCCGCCAGATCACCGAGCCACGTGGACACTCTTTCCGACAACGACGACGCGCAGCGCCTGATCCACTTCATCCGCAACGAGATACCGCTGGCCCGCGCGATGGACCTGCACTTGCAGCACCACGATGCCGACATGCTGAGCCTGGGCGCCCCGCTCGCGCCGAACGTCAACGACAAGGGCTGCGCGTTCGGCGGCAGCCTGGTCAGCCTGATGACGCTGAGCGGCTGGACCCTGGTCGAACTGGCGCTGCGCCGGCGCGGCATTGACTGCGACGTGTTCGTGGCCGAATCCGGCGTGCGCTACCTCGCGCCGCTGTGGCAGGACTTCTGCAGCGAGGCACGGCTCGCGCCCGACGCGCAGTGGGACACCTTCTTCGACACGCTGGCCGCGCGCGGGCGTGCCCGCATCGCGGTCGAATGCATCGTCCCCGGCACCGATGGCCAGCCCGCGGCCACGCTGGCGGCGCGCTTCGTGGCCAAGCGGCGCGAGCCGGCTCCGCCGGCCTGAATGAGGCAGAATGACCCGGCTACCGCCAAGGAGAACCAACCATGCGCCGCATTCCGCACCTCCTGCTGGTGTTGTCGATCCTGCTGCTGGCCGCCTGCGCCACGCAGGAGCGCAGCCGCTCGCTGACCACCACCTTGTCGGCCTACGGCGGCGTGCTGCGCTGGGGCGATTTCGCCAGCGCCGCGCAGTTCATCGATCCGAAGGTACGCGCCGAACACCCGTTGAGCGAGCTGGACCGCGCGCGCTACAAGCAGGTGCGCGTCACCGAGTACGACGACGGCAGCG